>JAHDBF010000011.1 GCA_020630525.1 Saprospiraceae bacterium | reverse complement strand
AACTACAATATATAATCAACAAGCCATCCAAAAGTTATTTTCTACTCCACCCACCCTTCACGATCCAAACTCCGATACTGAATAGCCTCTGCAATATGCTCAATTTTTATCTCATCACTGCCAGCCAGATCTGCAGCCGTTCTTGCTACCTTCAAAATCCGATCATAAGCGCGCGCAGATAATTGTAATTTTTTCATTGCAGTTTTTAAGAGTGTTTGTCCTGCTGAGTTTAATGCACAGACTTCTCTTGCCATCCTACTTGGCATTTGCGCATTACTATAAATGGTTGGTGTCTCTTCGAATCTTTTGGTTTGGATTTCTCTGGCCTTAATTACCCGTTCGGCTATATGTTCGCTCTTTTCTCCAGTGTATGTGTTTTCTGATAGTTCGTCATAACTTACAGGCGTTACTTCTACATGCAGATCAATTCTATCAAGTAGAGGTCCTGATATTTTATTGAGGTATTTTTTTACAATGCCTGGTCCACAGACACATTCCTTTTCTGGATGATTGTAGTATCCACATGGACATGGATTCATAGATGCGATTAGCATAAAACTGGCAGGGTAGTCCACAGATATTCTAGCCCGAGAAATCGTCACTTTTCTTTCTTCCATCGGTTGGCGTAATACCTCAAGCACCGTTCTTTTAAATTCTGGTAATTCGTCCAAAAATAAAACGCCGTTATGTGCCAATGATATTTCTCCAGGATTGGGATTTGATCCACCACCGACCAAAGCTACGTCACTGATCGTATGATGCGGCGAACGGAATGGGCGGTGCGTTACCAATGATGCATCACCACCAAGCATTCCTGCAACAGAATGTATCTTGGTTGTATCCAATGCTTCTAATAAAGATAGTGGTGGAAGTATCGTCGATAGCCTTCTTGCCAACATCGTTTTACCCGAACCAGGAGGTCCGATTAAAATTGCATTATGACCACCTGCCGCTGCAAGTTCTAATGCACGCTTAATATTTTCTTGTCCTTTTACATCAGAAAAATCTACGCTATAATCATTTATGTTTTCGATGAATGTTTCTCTAGTGTCGTACTCCATAGGTTCGATCGGGTCTTTGTCTTCCAATACATTTATGGCTTCTCTTAGACTTGAAACTCCGTAGACTTTTAAGTCATTTACGATGGCAGCTTCTCTTGCATTCAATTTAGGTACGATAATGCCCTTAAATTTTTCTTTTCTTGCTTGGATAGCAATGGGCAATATTCCTTTGATGGGTCTTATCGTTCCATCTAGACTGATTTCTCCCATGATGAGATAGTCTTCTAGTCTTTCTCCAGAAATCTGTTTTGTTGCAGCCAGTATTCCTAACGAGATTGGAAGGTCATAGGCTGATCCTTCTTTTCTGATGTCAGATGGAGCTAGATTAATGATTAACCTTAGTCTTGGGATTCGGAAGCCAACATTTCGTACTGCAGCTTCTATTCTTGGCAAACCTTCACTGACTGCCTTGTCTGGCAGACCTACTATGGTAAATAGGTTTTTACCTGCGGCAACTGTTCCACCTGCATTTACTTCGACAGATATGGTTTGTGCTTCTACACCTTGGACTGCACTTGCAAAAGTTTTTACTAACATGCTATAAACTTATGAAATTGATTAGCGATTATTCACTGGATAAAAATCAATTTCTATGAAAAAAATATAATTCCCCTCCATTAAGTGATTGTTATTTTACAAAGGAAACCCATTCACCCAAAATAAAAAAGCTGCTCTGGAAATCAGAACAGCTTTTCTAAAAATTTTATTTGTTTTCAGATTAATATCTGTAATATTCTGGCTTATATGGGCCTTCTGTTTTTACACCGATATAGTCCGCTTGATCTTTGCTCAACTCTTCTAGTTCAACACCGATTTTAGCTAAGTGTAATCTTGCCACTTTTTCATCTAAATGCTTAGGCAACATGTACACTTTGTTTTCGTACTTATCACTGTTATTCCATAATTCTAATTGTGCCAATACTTGATTGGTAAAAGAATTAGACATTACGAATGATGGATGACCAGTCGCACAACCAAGGTTTACTAATCTTCCTTCTGCCAATACGATAATATCTTTTCCATCAACAGTATAAAGATCTACTTGAGGCTTAATCTCATCTTTAGTGTCACCATAAGTGCCGTTTAACCAAGCCATGTCGATCTCGTTGTCAAAGTGTCCGATGTTACAAACGATTGTTTTATCTTTCATCGCTCTGAAATGCTTTTCAGTGATGATGTTATAGTTTCCAGTTGCGGTTACTACGATGTTTGCTTCGGCAACTGCATCGATCATTTTCTTTACTTCAAATCCATCCATTGCTGCTTGTAAAGCACAGATCGGATCTATCTCCGTTACGATTACTCTACATCCTGCACCTCTTAATGAAGCCGCAGATCCTTTTCCTACATCACCATATCCACCTACAACAGCTACTTTACCTGCCATCATGATGTCAGTTGCTCTTCTGATCGCATCTACACAAGATTCTTTACATCCGTATTTGTTATCAAATTTAGATTTCGTTACAGAATCATTGATATTTATAGCTGGAATAGGTAAAGTGCCTTTAGTTACTCTTTCGTATAATCTGTGTACACCTGTTGTTGTTTCTTCGCTTAATCCTTTGATGTTAGCAACCAATTCTGGAAATTTATCCAAAACCATATTTGTCAAATCACCACCATCATCAAGAATCATATTTAATGGTTGACCATCTTTAAAAGCAAATAAAGTTTGCTCTATACACCAGTCAAACTCTTCTTCGTTCATGCCTTTCCATGCATATACTGGAATTCCAGCAGCAGCTATCGCAGCAGCAGCATGATCTTGAGTTGAAAATATATTACATGAAGACCAGGTTACATCTGCACCTAAGTCTACCAATGTTTCGATAAGTACAGCAGTCTGAATTGTCATGTGAAGACATCCTGCAATCCTAGCACCTGCTAGTGGTTTCTGACCAGCAAATTCTTCTCTTAAAGACATTAATCCTGGCATTTCTGCCTCTGCTAATGTTATTTCTTTACGACCCCAATCTGCAAGACTGATATCCTTAACTTTATACTTTAATTTGTTATCCGTAGAAATCATTTTTGTAAAATTTTTGCAAAGTTACTTATTTTTAAATTAATATGTTGGAGATTAACATCTGCCGTTTTTATCAATCAAATAGCGTTTTTTGGACAGCAATTTCTTCGATTAATTTTTCATCATTTTCAGATACCTTACCAACTCTATTAGAAACTGGATAATGATGGATTTGTTCATCAGAATACGGAGAAATAATGTCAATCACTTCTTTTGGTGGTATGTTATTATCTAGCCAAAATGATTCTTGTGCTTTGGTCAGTATTGCAGGCATTCTTTCATGAATATGAGCGATACTACTAGAAGCATTTTGTGTTATTATGGTAAACGAATGTACAGTATCGTTTGTAGGAGATTTCCACTTAGTATAAAGCCCAGCGCAAGAAAAAATGGCTTGATCTTTTGTGGTAATTCTATAGGCTTGCTTGGTTTTTCCTTCCTTTTTCCATTCGTAATATCCGTCAAGTGGGACAATACAACGGTGGCTTTGGATTAAGTTTTTAAAAGCAGGTTTTTCTTGTAATGTTTCTATCCTTGCATTGATCATTCTAAATGCGGATTTTGTGTCTGTCGACCAATGTGGTATTAGTCCCCATTTAAAGAGATTTATCTTATCACGATCCATATTTGTAATCACAGCACAATATTGGGTAGGCGCAATATTGTAATTGGGAATAGGATTGTATCTTTCTAATTCGTCTGAATAGAAAGTAGCATTAAATCTTTCTTCGATTTCTTTTTCAGTCTTGGTTAGGGAAGACCGACCACACATCAACTTCTTCTTTTAACATAGCAATCTATGCCTCTGCTAGTCAATCTATCTGCAGCTGCATTTGCATCACTACTAGAATTATAATACCCAGCTATGGCAGTATAGTATCTTGATCCATCAAAAATCACATATTTTGCTCCATCATAGCCCAAGTCTTGCAGTTTTTTAATCATTTTTTCTGCATTGTATTCTTGAGAGTAATTACCTGCAATAATCATATGCGATCCACTAGAGCTCGATGAACTGCTGTAATTATTGTTATTCTGTGCGGCAGGAGCTGTCTCTTCTTCATAACTAGAATAAGAACTGCTATTGTCTGATTCATAACTACTTACCGATTCTTCTGGAGAATCATCTTCATATTGCGATCCAGTAGCATCCTCACTTGTTTCATATGATTCAGTATCCGTATTTTCTTCATCAGAATAATTGATCTCGTCTCCCTCAAACTCATCTTCTGCTTCAGCGACTATAGTTTCTCCTGCTGAAATGATATTTTCCTCTACAGAATCGACAGTATCAGAAATGGTTTCTGCCGTCGAATTATTACATGATTTAATCAAAGATCCTAAAAGTAGGAACACCAAAATGATGAGTAAACTGTATAAAATAACAGATAAAATTCTGCCCATAATAAACGCATTAAAGTATTCAATAATATATTAATACTTCAAATATAGTACATTAACTTAAAAGTATGCTCTTTTATCCACTTTTTCGATGTAGTTAACAAATGCTTTATTTACAACCCTCATACCTCCAAGCGTAGGATAGTCTCCACTAAAGTACCAGTCACCAGAATGATTAACACATGCTTCATGTAGTCCTTCAATGGTTTGGAAAATAACTTCTACTTCTGCATCAATATCCTCTGGAGTGACCAATTTTGCAACTTCTACATTGAGTTCTTCTAAAGTAAATTCTGCGTACAATCGTTTTATTGGATTTGTAGGGTTTAAGTTATTTGGTTGTAATTGTGCTTTACATTCTTGATAAACCTCTTCTAGTAAGTGCGATTTATTATGCTTTTCTAATAAATTTACCAACGCCCTGAATGCCACAAATTCTTTCATTTTTGACATGTCAATACCATAACAATCGGGAAATCTAATTTGTGGAGCAGAAGAAACAATGATTATTTTTTTAGGATGCAGTCGATTCAATATTTTAATAATGCTTTCTTTTAATGTAGTTCCTCTCACTATAGAGTCATCTAACATAACTAGCGTATCAATCTGATTTTTTACTAATCCATAAGTGACATCATAAACATGAGAAACCAGATCAGACCTACTTGCATCATCAGCAATGAAGGTTCGCATTTTTGCATCTTTTACAGCTAGTTTTTCTACCCTTAGCTTTATACTTAAAAGTCGTGTTAATTCTTCTACAGAAAGATCAGGAGTAGAAAGTATTTTTTCTTTACGTTGTTTATTTACCTCTTCGTATGCGCCATCTACTAGTCCTTGGAATGCTACTTCGGCAGTATTAGGGATAAACGAGAAAACGGTATTTTCAAAATCGTAGTTTACTGCTTCCAATACTTGTTTGGACAACAGTTTTCCCAATTTTTTTCTTTCTAAGTAAATGTCTCTGTCTGTACCTCTTGAGAAATATATTCTTTCAAAAGAGCAAGATTTTTTCTCACCCTGATCATTGACCAATTCTTCTGTTACCGTGCCATCTTTTTTTATGATGAGCGCATGTCCACGTTTTAATTCTTTGACATCTTTTATTTGCACGTCAATACAAGTTTGGATTGCAGGACGTTCCGAAGCGAATACGACAATTTCATCATCATGATAATAATAGCCAGGTCTTATTCCATTTGGGTCTTTTAACACAAATGCATCTCCGTGACCGATGAGTCCAGCCATCGCATAGCCACCATCAAATTTCCTAGTAGCACGTTGTAGAAGCCTTTGAATATTTAAATTCTGACCAATCAAATTGGTGATTTCTGTATTGTCAAATCTTTCGGCTTTAAACCAATTGAACAATCTCTGCACTTCCATATCTAAGAAGTGTCCAATTTTTTCTAATACTGTTACTGTATCTGATTTTTCTTTAGGATGTTGTCCAATGTCTACCAATTCTTTAAACAACTCATCCACATTGGTGAGGTTAAAATTTCCAGCAATAACCAGATTCCTTGTAATCCAATTATTGGTTCTGAGGAATGGATGGCATGCCTCTATACTGTTGACACCATGTGTGCCATATCTTAGGTGCCCAAGGTATAATTCTCCAACAAAAGGTTTGTTATTTTTAAGCCATTCGACATCATCTTTATGATCTTCAGGTAGATCATTATAATAATCATAGATATCAGTAAACAGGTCTTTTATCGGCTGACTGGTATTGCTTCTTTTTCTACTGATGTACCTTTTTCCAGGTTCTGTGTCAAATTTTATAGTGGCAACACCAGCACCATCTTGACCACGATTTCTTTGTTTTTGTAGTAAAAGATGAAGCTTGTTTAGTCCATATAATGGTGTCCCATATTTTTCCTTATAAAACGCTAAAGGTTTTAAAAGGCGCACTAATGCAAGACCACATTCATGATGAATAGAATCACTCATTTGTCAGCTTTTGTTAGGCTTCCAAAAGTACATTTTCATCTTCGCATAATGGAGAAAATACTATTATTTATGATTCACTATTTTCTCCATCTCCATCAAACAACTCAGTATATCCTTTGGGAGATTCATTTATTGCATGTATTGGTCCTTGTTCCGCATGTGGTCTAGGACCTATTAATCGTTCAACATCTGATTTTAACAATACTTCTTTTTCAAGTAAATGTTTGGCAAGAGTGTTGAGTTTATCTCTATACTTTGTTAATAGTTCTTGCGCTCTAACATATTCTCTGTCGATGAGCAATCTAACTTCATTATCGATGAGTGTTGCAGTATCATCAGAGTATGGTTTGTTAAAATTGTCTTGAGACATTCCATGGAAAGAAACGTTTCCGACTTTATCATTCATACCATATATTGCGATCATAGAGTAACCCATTTTTGTTACCTGATCTAAGTCGTTTTGGGCACCAGTAGATATTTTATCAAATACGATCTTTTCTGCTGCTCTTCCACCTAATGTCATACATATTCGGTCAAGCATTTGTTCGGTCCTGGTGATATATTCTTCTTTTGGTAAATATTGGGCATATCCCAATGTCCCAATTCCTCTTGGAACAATGGTTACTTTTACCAATGGTGAAGCATGTTTTAAGAACCAGCCGCAAATCGCATGTCCAGCTTCATGATAAGCAATGATTTCTTTTTCTCTTGGAGAGATAAGTTTATTCTTCTTTTCCAATCCTCCGATGACTCTATCCAATGCATGGTTAAAGTCATCCATATCAACTTCTTTTTTGTTTCTACGTGCCGCGACCAATGCTGCCTCATTACATACATTGGCAATCTCCGCTCCTGCAAACCCTGGCGTCATTTCACCCAATACTTTAGCATTGATTTCTGGACCAGTTTTGATATTCTTAAGATGTACTTTGAATATCGCTTCTCTACCAACTAAATCTGGTGGGTCAATTCCAATCTGTCTATCAAATCTTCCTGGTCTCAATAAAGCTGAATCAAGGATATCAGGTCTGTTGGTTGCAGCCATTAATATTACACCCTTATCTGTGCTAAAACCATCCATCTCAACAAGGAGTTGGTTAAGCGTGTTTTCTCGTTCGTCGTTGCCACCTTGTACAGCACCTCTACCTCTTGCTCTACCTATTGCATCGATTTCATCAATAAAAACGATACAAGGCGCTTTTTCTCTTGCCTGCTTAAATAAGTCCCTAACTCTAGATGCACCGACACCAACGAACATTTCAACAAAATCAGAACCTGAAATAGAAAAGAAAGGTACACCTGCTTCTCCAGCAACAGCTTTGGCCAATAAAGTCTTTCCTGTGCCCGGAGGACCTACGAGTAAAACACCTTTAGGTATTTTCCCACCAAGTGAGGTATATTTTTTAGGATTTTTTAGGAAGTCAACTACCTCCATTACTTCCTCCTTTGCTTCTTCCAGTCCAGCAACATCTTGAAAAGTAACCGTCACTTTGGCATTGTTGTCAAATAATGTGGCTTTGGATTTTCCGATATTGAATATTTGAGCACCAGGGCCACCAGCACCGCCGCCCATTCTACGAAGGAAGAATACCCAAAGTCCAATAATTAATAGTATAGGGAGTACCCAACTCATGATCTGTCCTACCCAGTTGGTTCGAGTGATATACACAGGGTCTATTATTCTTGAATCTGCATTTATATCTGCCACAGTTTGATCAAAAGTTCTAATATCACCAAACTCAAAAGTATAATGTGGTTGATTAAAATTTAATTTACTTGGTGTAATATCACTGTAATCAGAAAGGTTGTCTTTTTTAATAAAGATTTCTACTTGCTTTCTATTTATTACTTGTACTTTCTCAATATGTCCTTTAGAAGCAATATCTTTAAAAGTACCAGAAGTTACTTTTTTTGGTCCTCCACTTACCATCGTAAGTGCATTAAAAAATACCAATATTAATAAAATGACTAAACCATAAATCCAATAGGGATTATAGTTAGGTTTATTTTTATTTGTTTCGTTATTATCCATTATTTCTGTTGTCTAATTGCATTAACGCAAAAACGATAAAAAAGGTGCTAGGCAATGTCTTCGAAATGTTTAAAAATAGCATCGCCCCATAAATCTTCAAGTTCGTAAAACTCGCGGGTTTCTTTATAGAAAACATGTATGACTATGTCAAAATAATCGACCAATATCCATTTTGCTCCCATCATTCCCTCAGCTTTGTAAGGCAGAATCCCTAATTCGTCTTTGACTCTTTTTTTTATGTTTTCAGCAATGGCACGCACCTGAGTAGAAGATTCTCCTGAGCAAACGATAAAATAATCTGTAGGACTTTCATCAATGGCTCTCAAATCCAAAAGAACTACATCTTTGGCTTTAATATCTTGAATACTGTCAATTAAGAGTGGGATTAATTCTTCTTTAGAATTAGCGACCAGTTCTTGATCTTTATTTCCTGTTAATTCCGCTGATTTATTCAATAATTTTAGTTTTCATTATCCAAAAGCTTAAAAAATTATGTTCTCTTTGAGGTGTAAATAGTTTAAGCTTGTTACAAAAAGATTCAATGTTTAAGTTTCATAAAATTGAAAATTGGAAGTATTTCAACAATACTACATCTACTAACACTGCATTATCCAATTATGTTAACAATAATTATGCTAATACAAATATACTCTTATATACTTTTAGACAAACTGCTGGACGAGGACAAGTTAATAATAAGTGGTTTAGTGATGAAAGGAAGAACCTAAGTCTATCTTTTTACCTTCCGATTTTTAATTTATTGGCTAAAAATCAATTTTATATCAATTGTTTTATTTCTCTGACATTATGTAATTGGTTAGAAAAATATTTACCTAATGAAAAAGTAAGTATTAAATGGCCAAATGATATTTATGTCAATAATAAAAAAATAGCTGGAATACTTATTCAGAATAACATTTTAGGACAAAACATCAACTATTCTATAATAGGAATGGGAATAAACATCAATCAAAAAACATTTCCATCATCATTGCCCAACCCTTGTGCTTTAGCTCAATTTTCTGACCATAATTTTGATTTGAATCAATTGGTTATTGCGCTCACTAAATATTTTGAAACACAATTACAGAATAGTCAATTTATACCGAAGCAGAAATTGAAAACAGAATATGAAAATAGGTTGTTTAGAAAAGGAGAACTGTCTGTATTTAAAAATAATGATCTCGATACATTATTTAATGGAACCATAATTGGTGTTACAGATGCAGGAGCATTGAAGATTCAGTCGGATTCAAATATTTTAAATTTTGACTTAAAAGAATTAAGCTACGTGATATGAAAACAACAATAGTTACCATCGGAACAGAAATTTTAATCGGCCAGGTTATAGATACTAACTCAGCTTGGATAGGAGGTAAGCTTAATGATTTAGGGATAGAAGTTGTAGAAACAGTTTCTATTCCCGATGATGCTGAAGTAATCAGCCAGACTTTAGACCGAGTAAGTCAACATTCATCACTGATAATCATGACAGGTGGCTTAGGACCTACTAAGGATGATATCACCAAAAAAACAATTGCTGAATATACAGGTGCTGAAATGTATTTTGAAGAACCTCTATATCAGAAAATTGCAAATTATTTTAATCTTAGAAACATTCCTTTAAAAGATGCGCATAGAGAACAATGCTATTTCCCAATCGGAGTAAAACTTTTAGAAAACAATTTGGGTACTGCTCCAGGAATGTTGTTTTCTATTAATAATAATAAAACTACCTTGATATCAATGCCTGGTGTGCCTTACGAAATGAAATATATTTTTGAAAATGGAGTCATTCCAGCACTAAAACAGCGTCTCGGAAAGCAATATATTTATCATAAAACCATTCATACTGCTGGTACTGGAGAAACTGTTTTGGCAGAATTAATTGATGATATTGAAGAAGGTTTAGCAGACAATTTGTCATTGGCATATCTGCCTAGTATTGCACAAGTCCGGCTAAGAATAACAGGAAAAGGAAACGATGAAAAAGCAATAAAACACCAAGTGGAAGAAACTGCAACCATAGTTGAAAACAGAATAAAAAAATACATTTTTGGTTATAATGGTGCTACACTTCAAGAAGTTATCCAGAATCTTATGATTGAAAAAGGGAAAACACTTGGATTAGCGGAAAGCTGTACTGGTGGATACTTGAGCCATTTAATTACCTCAATTCCTGGAAGCTCAAAATATTTTATAGGATCTGTAATATCCTACAGTAACGAAGTAAAAAAAGGGCTTTTATCTGTAGCTCAATCTACGTTAGCATCCGATGGAGCAGTTAGTGAAGAAACGGTCAGACAAATGGCTATTGGGGCAAAGAGCACATTAGGTACTGATTATGCGGTTTCTATTTCTGGCGTTGCTGGACCTGGAGGAGGAAGTGATGAAAAACCAATTGGGACAGTTTATATCTGCGTAACAGACGGTATAAATACTAAGGTTAGAAAGTTTAGATTTTTGAAAGATAGGGTACTAAATATTAAATATGCTTCAGTTTCTGCATTGAACCTGTTGTTAAAATTGTTGAGGATATAAAAAAGCTTAAATTTGCACTCATAAAATTAAGATAATAAGCAATGGCAGTAATAGATTTAGTAATGCCTAAGATGGGCGAAAGTATCATGGAAGCAACAATTTTGTCTTGGACCAAAAATGTCGGCGACCAAATTGAAGAAGATGAAACCATTTTAGAGATTGCAACCGATAAAGTTGATTCTGAAATTCCTTCTCCAGTGGATGGGGTTATTACAGAAATTTTGTTTCAAGAAAATGACGTGGTAGCAGTAGGTACTGTGATTGCTAAAATATCAACAGAAAGTGGAGAAAATTCTACTCCAGCACCTACAAAAGCAGAAGAAAAACCGGCAGAAGCACCAGTAGTAGAAAAAGAGCCAACGGCAACTCCCCAAAGAACCACTGAGGAAGTAATAAAAATATCTAATGCAGACTCCAATAAATTTTATTCTCCATTGGTTAAAAATATCGCAGCTAAAGAAGGTGTTTCTATTGAAGAGCTAGATGCAATTAATGGTACAGGAGCAAATGGTAGAGTATCAAAAAAAGACCTATTGTCTTATATTGAAAATAGAACAGCAGGAACTACGGCTGAGACATTTACAGAAACAAATTTAAAGGCTAGTATTACCCAGAATCCAAGGCCTACAAAACCTGTCCAGGCTCCGCCAAAAGCACCTGCTAATGCGGATTTAAGCAATGATGGTAATGTCGAGATTATCCAAATGGATAGAATGAGAAAACTCATCGCTGATCATATGGTAATGTCTAAACACACATCACCACACGTTACTTCATTTGTCGAAGCTGATGTTACCAATCTTGTAAACTGGAGGAACAGTATAAAAGGTGAATTCCAAAAGAAGTATGGAGAAAAAATAACATTCACTCCAGTCTTTATAGAAGCAGTAGTAAAAGCCATAACAGACTTCCCGTTGATAAATGTTTCTGTAGATGGTACGAATATTGTACGTAAGAAAGATATTAACATAGGTATGGCAACTGCCCTGCCTTCTGGTAACTTAATTGTACCAGTAATAAAAAATGCCAACGGACTAAATCTCGTTGGGTTAACTAAGATGGTAAATGGCTTAGCAAATAAAGCTAGAACCAACAAGTTAAAACCTGAAGACATCCAAGATGGAACCTTTACCTTAACTAATGTAGGTACCTTTGGTAATGTCATGGGTACCCCGATAATTAATCAACCCCAAGTAGCCATAATGGCTACAGGCGCTATTAGGAAGAAACCAGCAGTGCTAGAAACAGAACATGGTGACGTTATTGCGATCCGCCACATGATGTTTTTATCTCTTTCTTATGACCATAGGGTAGTTGATGGATTTTTAGGAGGGTCCTTCCTTAGAAAAGTAGCCGATTATTTAGAAGATTTTGATCATAAGCAGACCGTATAAGTCTGCTAATTAAATTGCCTTTTAATAATGGAAACTAATTTTGTAAAAACATTTTTTCTTTTATTATTTACAACTTTCCTTGTCAATATTGTCAATGGACAATCTAAAATAAAAATTGCTGAAAAATCACTATTAGATGGTGATTTTGGAAAAGCAATTAGCTTATTTAATGATGTAAAAAATATTGACCAAAATTCAAAAGCATTGGCAAGTCGAGGCATTGCCTATTTTAATGTAAATGAATTATCTCTTGCAGCAAAAGACATAACTGCTTCTTTTGAATTAGGTAATAGAGATGCTAAGTTAAAGTACTTTATGGGAAAGATTAATCATCATATGAGAAACTATGAAGATGCGATCTATTTTTATAAAGAATACCTAAGAGATCAAAAATCAGAAGATGGATTAGATCCAGAAGTGGCTTTAAATATCAAACATTGTTTTAGCGCATTAAAGAAAAAATATAAAGCTTCAGAATTTGCATTAATAGAAAATGTTGGCAATGAAATCAATGATAAATACGATCAAATAAATCCAGTTTTTAGCCCCAACCACGAAAGCAAATTTTATTACTCTAATAATGCAAATGCAAATTTTGATCTTGCTGCCGCAGAAATGTCGAAAGGAGTATGGACAACAACCGATGGAATCCAAGTAGGTCTAAATACTACAGAAGATGAAGTATTACAAGATTGTACATTGGATGGATCAATAATGCTTTTCCTCAGAGGAAGCCATGCCGAAAGTAACAATACTGTTTGCTTAAATAGATACGCAGAAAATAGAAACTCACAAAGAATTTTGTTTTCAGAAGTGAAAGCAGTATCAAAAGACAAAGACATTTATTTAGTTAATGACGAATTAATGATATTCTCTAGCAATAGAGATGGTGGTTATGGTGGTTATGATTTGTACTTCTCTGAATTTACAGAACTCGGTTGGTCAAAGCCTAAAAATCTTGGTCCAGAAATCAATTCTCCATACGATGAAGTTTTTCCGTTTTATAATGAAACTAAAACGGACTTATTCTTTAGTTCTAATAGAGCAGAAAGTATTGGCGGTTTTGATATTTTCCATGCAGAGTACGAAAATGGAAAATTAAAATCTCTAGATAATCCAAATTATCCACTCAACTCTTCAGGAGATGACATTAATTTCAGAATCCAAAAAGATGGACATCAAGCATTATTTTCTTCTGACCGTAAAACTGGAAACGGAGGATTCGATATTTACTCTGCATTCTTAAAAGACAAATTTGTTGTACATATATCAGAAATTAAACAACCATTTGGATTGATAAGATCTAGTGTTAAGTATGATGATTTTGACGATGGCTCTCAGGAACTAGAAGAACCTCAAGACAATGAAGAACCTCAAGAAGTAGCCATTATTGAAAAAGAAGATGAAATAAAATTAAATAATAAGAAATTTCAAGAACAGATAGAAAGTGACCTTATTGAAGCAGAGACTACTCAAGTAGAATTAGAATTACAACAGTCTGAACAAGACCCAATAGCAGAGATCACAATCCAAGAATCAACTGTCGATCAAGATGCTAACGAACACATTACTGTAGCAGATAAAGAAAAACTACAAGAAGAAAGCATTGAATCCGAGCTTGCAATAGAAGAAAATGTTAGTATAGAAATAGAAACACAAAAAGAAACAACAAATTCTAAACGACTAAAAAATATAAAATTAGGTCCTATTTTTTACAATAACTCTAATGAATTATTGAATGAAAAAAATATGCAAATTTTAGATAAATTGGCGCAAACATTAAAGGATAATCGTCAATCGAAAGTTATCCTAACTTGCCACTCTCTAAAAGAAGGATTACCAGAATTCGAGTTAATGTATACCATAAAGTTGGTAGAAAAAGTGGCAGAATATATTGAAAACCAAGGGGTTGATCCAAGCAAAATTTTTATGAATAGTGTAGGTTCTTCTTATCCTGCAGTAAGAAAAATTTCACAAAACGAACTTTATGAAAAAGAAAAATATAAAAATAGTTTTGTAGATATAAAAATTTCTAACCCTTCAGAAAATGTTGAGATAGAAACTCCGAAAGTAAATCCTAAAATTGAAGATACTTCATACAAGCTTTATAAAACATTGTCTAATGATGTTTATTTCCGTGTCTTAATTCATACTACCAATAAAAAAATGTTTAAAAACGCAGTATTGCGTTATTATAATGACATATATATTGAAAGAGATAATAAAGAAGCAAATTATAAATACTACGTCGGTTTATATCCAGACTTCAAGCGTACGTTTAGTTTGCTAAAAACAATGAAAGGCAAATACATCGAAGATGCTAAAATGATTGCTTTTTACAACGGGATGAAGCTTACTTATAAAGAAGCACAATTACTGCAAGACGAATATCCTGAATTGAAAAACTATTTGGATTTATTGGATAAGGACAACGAAGCAAATAATTAGTCATAATCATAATAATTAATAAAGGAGCCAAAAATTTTTGACTCCTTTAATGGAAAATTGATCTTTTAATAATTCGTTTCACTTAGCATTGATTAGCAGGATTTAGTTCAGTTGACTATTTTGTTAATTTATCCCTATAATCTATGACTCAAATTTATATTATTAATTAAGTTTAAACCGAAAACTTGATTAACTGTCCATTTTGGATTAGAATTGCCTTGTTTTCATTTATTATTTGATAGATGACTATACGCATTTAGTAACCTAAATCAATTTGTTGTACTTCTAGTTATATAATTTCAGTTGGTTTTTAATCAACTGGACATTGATTTGTAAGAATTTGGCTTTAGATCTATTAACAAAATCATTTGGTTATGGAAAGCGGATAATCTTAATTAGATATTTATTGAGTACAATTCGGTAATCCTACTAATTGGCAATTGATATATAATCATCTAATTAGTTCATTTAATAATTATCCGTAAAAAGAGGATAGAAATTGTTGTATATTCTTAACATATTTATGTTCAAGAACTGCTATATATTATTCCTATTAAGTTTACAACTGATGTCTATTGTTGTTTCTGGGCAGGTTATGCACAAAAACATGCAATTAAGACAAATAGACATCAAAGACGGTCTGTCTGAAAATATTGTTCTCAGTATTTTGGAAGACCGACATGGATTTATTTGGGTAGGAACTTATGATGGATTAGATAAATACGATGGATATAATTTTAAAATTTATCGTGATGAATTCCTAATAAATAAAAATTCATCAAACAATCGAATCTACTCAGTCAGGAATTTTGCCAATGGAAAACTAAACGTAATAAAAGATGAAGGCTGCTATATTTTTGATCCTAAAACGGAAACAGCAAAATACTTAAACAACGAATTCGAAAGTGCTCCAAGGATCACCTCACATTCTGATGATAACAAGTATTGGATCGTCACAGAAAATGCAAATTTATATCATTGTAATCAACAAACTGAAGATTGTACAGTTTATAAATCTCCACTAGAAGAGACATATATAGAAAAATCGCTTTGGTCAACAAGTTTATTTAGCTCCCATGAGAATAGGGTATTTTATACAAACAACTTAGGAACAGTAGTTTCATTCGATAAAACAACTAAAAAATTCAATTTTTTTGAAACTGGTTTGAACCCTTCTGCATATTTTACAAATGCATGTTTAGATGGTTTTGGTAATATTTGGCAAAGTTCAGTATTAGGAAAATTGATTATGTTTAATACTAAGGAGGATACGTTTTCACAAGTATTAGACTTAAATGAATTTTTTCCTAAAATAGAAATTAATGACATATACCACGATGAAAAATTTGATGCTATTCTGATCTGTACTAAAAAGCATGGTCTTATAAGTTTTGATTATACAAGCAGAAATTTTATTCAATACCACATAGAAGCACCAGGTAAAAAATCTTTAACATCTGAATCCGTAATTACAGTACTACGCGACTCAAAAAATGTACTTTGGATTGGAACCGATCAACATGGGTTATTGATCCACGATGCGAATAGGGAAAAGTTTAATGCCATAAATCCTAGTCGACACAATAAATACTTGAGCCTTAGGATGCCAAGAAAATTTGCCGGAGATGATTATGGTAATGTATGGATAGGGACTAATAATCTCGGCTTATGGAAATTTAATTTAGAGAAAGATGAACTTGATATCTACACCAATAATTCTAACCCTGATTTTATGAAAGACAACTCTGCAATACAGTTGTATGCAGAAAAAAATGAGTTATGGATTGGACATAATGGCGAAGGAATTTCTATCATAGATATCCCATCACTAAAGCTAAAAAAGTCCATAATACTTAAATCCCAGGACGAACGTATAAAAGACAATAACGTTATCTGGAACTTTCTACGAGATAAAAAAGGTAGAATGTGGATAGGCACAAGAGCTGCTGGATTGTATCGAATAGACAATCAAGAAATAAAACATTTTCACTCTTTTAATACCGAATTGAGTTACAATAATATCATGTCTTCCAATCAATTAAATGATGGTACAATATTGATAACAACACGGATTGGAGGTGTGTATAAATGGATTGAAAGCGAAGATGATTTTGTCAGAGTATACCCTAATGAAGATTCACTTGTCATTGCACCCAAAGCGCTCGAAGTAGATTATAAAAATCGAATATGGATGGGGACTGACGGTAGAGGCGTATACGTTCTAGATAAAGATTTCAAATTGTTAAAACATTTAAACTCAGCGCAAGGAAATCTCATGAGTGATGTGACTTGCTCTTTTTTAGAGGACAAAAATGGCAACATGTGGGTAAGTACCAATCATGGAATTTCTAAGATCAACATAGGCGAAAACATTAACGAAATAAAAACAGCACACTATTCTAGTTTTGATGGATTAACTTCTGATGAATTTATGACAGGCGCATATCTCAAAACTGACAGTACTTTTTGGATGGGTAATATATCTGGAGTAAACTACTTTAATCCAGAAAATATTCCCACTAATGATTATATGTATACTTCATACATTAGCAATATTGAAGTTAATGACAATCATCTGTTTCCAGACACCAATTATTATTATGTCAATGACATTAAATTAAAGCATAATCAGAATTCTATATTATTTGAATACAATACAATCGGCTATACTATCCCAGAAGAAACATACTATAGTTTTAGGCTAAAAGGATTAAACGATGAATGGTCTTCTCCATCTAATAGAGTAATAACCAGGTTTACTAACTTATCACCAGGGAATTATTCTTTTGAATTAAAGTGTAGAAACTATGATGGAGTATGGAACGAAACTCCAATTAATTTTGATTTTGAAATAGAAACTCCGTTTTGGAAACGGTCTTGGTTTAGACTATTAATTTGTTTCTTGATCGCAGCACTTACCACTGGAATAATACGTTTCCGAGTTCAGCAATTTAGGAAAAGAGAAAAACTAAAAAACAAATACAAAGCAGAGCTCACAGAAATGGAAATGACGGCATTGCGGTCTCAGATAAATCCACATTTTTTATTCAATACTTTAAATTCTATAAACAATTATATCCTTAGAAATGAAGGTGATAAAGCATCCAAATATTTAGTAAAGTTCTCCTCTTTAATGCGAACAATTCTTTCCAATTCTTCTAAAAAATATATCAGCCTTACTGATGAATTAAAAGCACTCCAACTTTATATCGAAATGGAGAATATGAGATTTACAAATGCGTTTGAATACTTTATAAATATTGATAGCAGTATTAATCCAGATGAAATTAACATAGCACCGATGCTAGTACAACCATTTGTCGAAAATGCTATATGGCATGGATTGCTGCATAAGGAAGGAGACAAAACATTAGAAATTAATATCACAAATCATGACAAAGAAAGATTAAAAATTTCTATCGTAGATAATGGTGTTGGTAGAGAAAAATCTAATGCATTAAAATCTTCAGCAAAAAAGGGGAAATCCTATGGAATGAAATTAACACAAAAAAGAATAGATTTACTTAATAGTCACTTTCAATCAGGTAACACAAAATCATTGGTAGAAGTCGTAGATTTAAATATCAAAGATCACGGTACATCAGGAACCATAATTAACATAATCATACCAAAATTATAATTGCAAATGGAATTGTATAAAACCATCATAGTAGACGATGAAAAAAATAGTGCTTCTGCACTTTCAATGCTAGTAGAAAAATATTGTAAACAACTACAGGTTATCAAAATATTTAATGATCCTAGAAAAGCATTGGACTTTTTGTTTTCAGAGGAAATAGATTTGGTTTTTTTAGACATCCAAATGCCACATATTAATGGCATAGATTTACTAAAAAAAATTCCCAATCCAGAATTTCAAGTAATCTATACCACTGCTTATGATCAATATGCCATCGATGCTATAAAACTTTCAGCACTCGATTATTTGCTAAAACCAATAGATCCAGAAAACTTAGTTTTAGCAGTCGATAAATTTCAATCCTTAGGAAAAAAAGAATCAGATAATGAACCGAAAATAAAAACAGACTTAAAAAAACTCGCAGTTCAGTTACATGACAAAACACTATTTATCAATTACGAAGATATTGTTTACTTAGAAGCAGAAAGTAATTATACACACATCCATCAAACCAATGGAAGCACTCAGATGACGTCTAAGACAATAAAATTTTACCAAGAACAATTAGCGGCCAACGGATTTTATAGGGTTCACCAATCATATTTGGTAAGTGTCGATAAAATTGCAGAATACCTCAAAGCAGATCATTCAATAATGTTAAATTCTGGTAAGATTATTCCAGTAAGTAAAAATAGAAAAGATGGATTGATGAATATATTGTTTAATGGAAAATAATGGCTTGCTAAGTAGAGCAAACTCATACAGGCTTATAATTAACTTCCAAGCTTAAGGCCCAAGAATATTCCAAACAAACAAACCAATATACTGAGTCCAACATAAAGTAATGCAATCAAATATTGCCCATCCTTAAAGAGATTAAAACTCTCCATACTAAAAGTTGAAAATGTACTAAATCCACCGCAAAATCCTGTTATCAAAAGTAAACGAAACTGTGTATCTAGTTTATTAAAAACGGCCATTAGATAACCCAAGATTATACAACTTATCAAGTTAGCAGCAAAGGTTGCAAGCGGAAATCCAGAGTTAGATTTAGGTATGATTTCTGAAAATAAAAACCGACACATTGCACCTAGTCCTCCACCTATAAATACCATCATGTATGCGATTACGTTCAAATTTTAGAGGTTTTTGCTATTGAAGAAACCGAATGTTTCCTGTTGCTAATCAGTAATAAAATTCCAGTCAAAACTAAAGCTAAACATGTGATGATAAATAGCAACCATTCAGTCCCCAAATTTTGTAAATAAAGCGCAATTAAGATAAAACATACGTTTACAAATAACAGGACACCAGTAGACTGCATATGTGTCAATCCAGTTTTTAACAACAGGTGATGTATGTGGTTTTGATCTGGAGAAAATGGAGATCTCCCTTTCGATATTCTGATGATAAATACCCGCAATGTATCAAATAATGGCAATATCAATATCCCAATAGCCACACTAGGTGTAGAACGGATATGGTATGGTGCATTGACTTGCAGATTATTGAGTTCGATAAATTGGATCGCAAGAATAGAACATACCAATCCAATCAACAAAGAACCAGTATCACCCATAAAAATCTTTGCTGGAGTGACATTATAATACAGAAAAGCAACCGTCGATCCAGCAGTTGCAAAAGCCACAATCGAAAGCTCTACTTTGTCTATCATCAAAAACCAAGTACCAAAAGTGCAACATATTAAAACCCCAATACTTCCCGATAAACCATTAATGCCATCCAATAAGTTAAAGGCATTGATGATAACAATGATCGTAAAAACACTAAAAACATAACTCCATACCTGTGGCAATTCCCAAATATTAAAAATCCCATAAAAACTACTTATCTGGATCTTAGCAATAAATACCAAGATAAAAGCGGCAAATAATTCTCCACCAAATTTCTTAACTGGAGATATGGGATCAATATCATCTTTTGCTCCTATTAAAAAGATGATAATAAATGCACAAAGGATATACTGCAAGTCATTAAAATAACTAAAAGGAGTCCATAGAATTATTGAAAAAATGACACCTGCAAAAATTCCGATTCCTCCCAATGATGGTGTACTCACTGCATGAGAACGCCTTTCTCCAGGTTCATCAACCAAGTTTTTGCTCCTCGCAATCGAAATAATGGAAGGAATCGCAAGATAACTTAGCAAGAAAGCGCTAATAAATGCCAATATTATGTCGTACATGTTTCTAAATGTGGTCCTAAAAAACCGTATTGTTCCATAAAGGTAAATATAAGCCTAAACTTACTTAGTCCGTATAATATGATTCTAATGGATAGTTTTATTTTTGTACCATAAAAAAAGAATAGTTATTTCATTAAAAGACAAAATATCATTAAATAAATTGCCTTCTCACCTAGCAGTGATTATGGATGGCAATGGTAGATGGGCAAAATCTAAAGGTAAATTTCGAGTTTTCGGACATAAAAATGGCGTAAAATCGGTTAGAGAAATAACAGAAGGCTGCGCCGAATTGGGCATTAAATATCTGACGTTGTATGCATTTTCAACAGAAAATTGGAATAGACCAAAAACAGAAGTTAGTGCATTGATGAATTTACTGGTAGATACCATTGGAAAAGAGTTAAAAACATTGACCGAAAATAATATTAAACTCAAAACCATTGGTGATATATCAAAGCTACCAGATAATACCAGAAATGCTTTACTAGACTGTATCGAAAACACCAAAGACAATACCCGAATGACTTTGATATTGGCTTTAAATTACTCAAGTAGATGGGAATTGGTAGAGGCCACAAAATCTATTGCACAAAAAGTAAATGATGGTGAACTTTCTCCAGAAAATATTGATGAAAATACAGTAAATGCGCACTTGTCCACCGCAGGAATTCCTGACCCCGAGTTGATGATAAGGACAAGCGGAGAATTAAGAATAAGTAATTATCTGCTTTGGCAATTGGCATATTCAGAATTGTATTTTACAGATGTAATGTGGCCAGATTTCTCTAAGGAACATCTATACGAAGCATTGATAGATTTTCAAAAAAGAGAGCGCAGATTTGGTCAAACAAGCGACCAGATTTCTATCAATAGCTAAAGTTTTGTTAAAACACTGACTATCAAAGCCATAAATCGCTTACTTTACGATGGATATAAAGTAAAATGTGGAATATTTATCCATTATTATTAATAGACTTTGGTTTAAAATTAGACCTTTGCAAGCTAATAAGGACTGCATGAAAATGAATGTTTTGACAAGATGGTTCCTCGTTGTTTTTTTAGCATTGAGTTTCACTACAATGAAAGCGCAAGAGTCGCCTTCTAAAGTATATGATTATAGCAATGCTGGAAAGTATACGATTGCTGGAGTAGAGATAAAAGGCGCTGAAAATAGAGACCAAAATGCCATCATTTCGATCACTGGATTACGGGTCGGAAAAACTATAGAAATCCCTGGTGACGATATCCCAAAGGCAATAAAAGCTCTATGGAGATTAAAGCTATTTGAAAACGTTGAGATTAGCCAGACTAAAATTGAAGAAAACAATATCTACCTCCAGATTTTGATCACCGAGCGACCTACGTTGTCGCGTTACACATTTAAAGGTGTCAAAAAAGTACAGCATGAAGACCTCATCGACGTATTGGATGGTACTTTGAATAAAGGTAGTATTGTAACAGAAGACATAAAAGCCCTTTGTATTCAGAAAATTCAGAAATTTTATATCGGAAAAGGATTCTTAAATGCAGATGTAAAAATCACAGAAGAACCTGATGAGCTTAAAGAAAACGCAGTAAAATTGATCTTTGATATAAATAAAGATGATCGCGTAAAAATAGCAAGCATTGATTTTTTTGGAAACGAAAAAGTCAAGGATAAGAAGCTTAGAAAGAAAATGAAAAACACGAAGAAAAAAAGTGCGCTTTTCAAAAAATCTAAATATGTCAAAAAAGATTTCCTAGAGGATAAAAAAAGTATTATTGCCTACTATAACACCCAAGGTTATAGAGATGCCATCATTACTGCAGATAGCATATTCAACAATGAAGATGATGAATTACAAATCCAAATACAAGTTTACGAAGGAGAACCGTATTATTTTGGAGACATCACTTGGCAAGGAAATACCAAATATTCTGACGAGCAACTATCTACCATCTTAGGAATTTCAAAAGGAGATATTTTTAATCCTGAAGTATTGGAAAAAAGATTGACTTTTAGTCTTGATGGTAGAGATGTGTCTTCGCTATATCTTGATGATGGATATTTATTCTTTAATGTAGATCCAGTAGAAACTTCTATTACTGACAATAAGGTAAATCTTAAAATGGCACTTTATGAAGGTGCTCAAGCGACCATTGATAATGTGATCATTCAAGGAAATGACCGTACCCATGAGCATGTAATCAGAAGAGAGTTAAGAACAAAACCTGGCGATAAATTTAGTCGGTCAAATATCATCAGATCGCAAAGAGAGATTGTAAACCTAGGATATTTTAATCCAGAGACTTTAGACATTCAACCACAGGTTAACCAAGCGCAAGGTACAGTAGATGTACTGTATAAAGTAGAAGAGAGACCTTCTGATCAGTTGGAACTTTCGGCAGGTTATGGAGGAGTAAGTGGATTGATCGGAACATTGGGTGTAACCTTCAATAACTTTTCTTTACGTAATATTAAAGACAAATCTACCTGGTCTCCACTGCCACAAGGTGATGGCCAAAAATTATCCTTAAGGGCGCAATCTAATGGTCAGTTTTTTAGATCATTAAACTTCTCGCTTACCGAACCATGGTTGGGAGGAAAAAAGCCGAATAGTTTTTCTGTAGGAGCAGTGTATTCTTCTTATGATTTAGAAATTTTAGGACAAGGGTTCTTGAGTATATTGAGGGGATTTGTTGGATTAGGAACACAATTAAAATGGCCTGATGATTTCTTTTCTTCTAGTACTACATTGACATTAGAAAATATTGTATTGGATGATTACATCGGAGGAAACTTTGCTGTTTTTGATAACGATACACGTCTAGGGGTACAAATAACATCTGGAAATTTTAAGAATTTTAGCTTTAGGCAAATATTCCAAAGAAGTTCGATCAACGAGCCATTATATCCAAGAAGAGGTTCTAGAATCGCTTTGACAGCACAGTTTACCTTGCCGTATTCGTTGTTTAGAAAAGATAATTACTGGGTGCTGGATGATAATGATCGTGAAAATATTCTAGATAGTTGGTACAGAGAATTTGGAACTGGTAGAGATCCTTCTACAGGAGAATTACAAGCACTCTACTTACAAGAAGAAAATGCCAGAAAATTCGAATGGTTAGAATACCACAAGTGGAGAATCGATGCAGAGTGGTACTATAATATTGTAGACAAATTGGTTTTTGCATTTAATGCAAAGATGGGTTATCTAGGTACTTATAATGATGCGATTGGCATTACTCCGTTTGAGCGTTTTGAAGTAGGAGGAGATGGATTGTCCAACCAAAATGTAGGAATCACAGGAAAAGACATCATCGCTTTAAGAGGATATGACCAGAGCGATCTTGCGCAAAACAATCTAGGTGGTGGAAATGTATTTAATAAATTTACAATGGAATTGAGATATCCACTTTCGCTAAATCCTAGTTCGACAATCTATGGATTGGCATTTGTACAAGGAGGAAATTCGTGGGGTTCATTCCAAGATTATAATCCTTTTGACTTAAAGCGTTCAGTAGGATTTGGTGCTAGGGTTTTCTTACCTATGTTTGGATTATTGGGAGGAGACTTCGGTTGGGGATTTGATAAAGAAACCGAAAATTATGCGAAATTTAGTATTGTATTAGGATTCGAACCAGACTAATGTGTAATTAAACAAAGGTTAAAACGATACAAAATGAATGCTTAGCACGACTTTTGACGTTATGAAGACATCATATTTAACAAACTATATTTTTTAAAAATTCAATCAAAATAACTGTATAAAAACAGCATTGATTAAAAACAATTAGAATACTACAAAAATGAAAAACTTAATTTTAGCTATCTCGATATTTGTTTCGTTGTCATTTGCAATAGAAGCGAATGCGCAAAAATTTGGATACATTAATGCCACTCAATTATTGGTAGAATTGCCAGAAGTAAAAGCCGCTGATGAACAGTTATTGACTTATCAAAATGGATTAATTGCCAAAGGTCAGGAAATGGTGCAAGCCTTAGAAACAGAATATAACGCATATATAGAAGAAGCAAATACTGGTGCATTATCTCAAGTACAAATGCAACAAAAAGAAGGTGCGATGAGTGTAAAGCAACAAGAGATCCAGCAGTATGAGCAACAAGTACAAAACATGATCGGTACGAAAAGACAAGAGTTATATCAACCGATTTTAGATAAGGTAAACAAAGTGATTGAGACAATCGGAAAAGAAGAAGGCTATACAATGATTTTTGATTCTAGTACTGGAAGTATTCTATCTTCTAATGCTGGAGATGATATCAGTGCTAAAGTAAAAGCTAAGTTGGGACTATAGTATTTACTATTATCAATAATAAAAAAAATCTGTTGCTGAATTTTTTGGCAACAGATTTTTTTTTGAATGCTAAAGTTGAACCTTGGATTAAGCTAAAGCTTTTTTAAATTCATCAATACTTTCTTTTAGTTGATCTAATTGATCACCTATTATTTTTCCATCTTTAAAATTATCAAAGAATGATGGAAGGCTAAAGCTAGCAGCTATGGTTGCACCTTGATAAGGCAGTGAATGGATCAGAAATTTTAAGTTGGTTGCTCCACCTCCAGCACCTGGAGAAGTACTCATTAATAGCATAGGCTTATCATCAAAAACTTTCTTACTTCTTCTACTTAACCAATCAATGATGTTTTTTAAAAATGCTGGCGTTCCTCCATTGTGTTCGGGTGAAGAAATGATGAACCCATCAGACGCTTTTATCAATGAAATTAACTCAGTAATTTTTTCTGGAGTTTGATCTGGATCCATGTCAATACTATACATTGCAACATCCCAACTTCTAATATCTAGTACATTAACTTCTACATCATCTATTAATGATGCTGTATACTCAACCAATTGATGATTAATGGAATTCTTATGATTACTGCCTGCGAAAGCAAGAATTTTTTTCATGTGTATTTATTTTTTTACTCAAACGATAATAATATTCATTTTACTAATTTAGAAACAGCCTCTCTATCCAAAGAACTAACTATATCACCATCGATATTCATTACTGCCAATATCGCCATCCCTTCTTTCTGCATAATATCAAATGCCTTCTTCATTGAATATGTTTCAGGAATAGAGCTATATTTTTTACTATATAGATCTTCTACCTGAGTATATTTTTCTGGAGATTTTAAGGCTTCTTTTAAAAACCAATTTGGCAATGTGCCTACTAAGTTTTCTGATTCGTTAAACACTAAAAAATTATTGGTATTTGTATGTTCGTTTTTTATCTCTGCAAATTTATCTTGCAAATAGACTTTTGCAATTTGGTTTTTTACAATGATATCAATAATTAAAGTATTGCTTAATTTTTCTGAAGTTTTGGTTTGTTGATATTCTGTGCCTGCCATAAAATAGATAAATACCGCAACAAACCCAAGCAATATTTGACTGCTGATAATTGCATAAGCCAATAATCCTATTGCTATTATTTTTCCGATAACGGAGGCAATAAACGTCGCTTTTACTCTATCAAATTTTAATGCCAATATAGATCGAAGAACACGTCCACCGTCCATTGGAAAAGCTGGTATCAGATTAAAGAAAAATACAACTATATTAATCAACATTAATAATTGTAAAAACAATATTGGTCCGTCAATGATAACTGGATATTGTAATTGTGGAATAAATGGAATCCGAAATACCAATAGTATTATGGCCAGTAAACCTGCAATGCTAAGATTGACAAATGGACCATTAATCGCAATCCAAAATTCTTGTAATGCTTTCTGAGGTATAGATTCTAATCTTGCTAATCCACCTATTGGACTGAGTATAATGTCTCTAGTTTTTACCCCATATTTTTTTGCAGTAGCAACATGACCAATTTCATGTAGAACAACACATAAGAATAAACTAATAAAAAATAAAATCGACCAAGCAACTTCACTCAACGCTAATGCTTCTTTATTAGCTACATAAATAAAAAATAAAAAGAATAATCCCAGTGACCAATGCACCAATATTGGTACACCTAAAACAGTCGCTATTCTAAATGTTTTTCCCATTTAATCAATGGTAAAAATTCAATTAGAACTATACATTTCTAGTAACCAATTGCTCGTATAAGTTTCCTTTCATCAAACTTCGAGAGATAACAATTTTTTGAATCTCAGAAGTGCCTTCATAGATCTGTGTAATCTTCGCATCTCTCATTAATCGCTCTACATGGTATTCTTTTACGTAACCATAACCGCCATGGATTTGAACTGCTTCAACAGTGTGTTTCATTGCTGTTTGAGAAGCATGAAGTTTCGCCATGCTACTTGCATAGTCATAATTCATGTGTTGATCTTTTAACCAAGCTGATCTGTAAACCAACATTTTCGATGCTTCGATATCAAGTGCCATATCTGCAAGTTTAAATGCAATGGCTTGATGATTTGCAATAGGCTTTCCAAACGCTTCTCTTTCCTTTGCATAAGCAACAGAAAGTTCGTAAGCGCCACATGCTATTCCTAGTGCTTGCGCAGCGATACCGATTCTTCCACCACTCAATACTTTCATTGCGAACTTAAACCCAAATCCGTCTTCGCCGATTCTATTTTCTTTTGGCACTTTTACATCATTGTACATGATCGTGTGTGTATCTGAAGCCCTGATTCCAAGTTTATCTTCTTTCGCTCCGATGTTTACACCTTCCCATTCAGTATCTACGATAAACGCATTGATGCCTTTATGTCCTTTTGCCGGATCAGTTTGTGCGATTACAAGATGGATTCTACTTGTTCCTCCACTAGTAATCCAGTTTTTTGTACCATTTAATAAATAGTGATCACCTTTATCTTCGGCAGTAGTTCTTTGGCTTGTGGCGTCACTTCCTGCTTCTGGCTCACTTAAGCAGAACGAACCAATATATTCTCCAGTAGCTAACTTAGTTAAGTATTTTTGTTTTTGTTCTTCCGTACCATATTCTTCCAGTCCCCAACACACCAATGAGTTGTTTACAGATACGATCACACTAGATGAACTGTCAACTTTTGATAACTCTTCCATCACTAATACGTAGCTGATCGTGTCCATACCACCACCGTTATATTTTGGATCTACCATCATACCTAAGAACCCCAATTCACCCATTTTTTTGACTTGTTCCGTTGGGTAAGACATATTTTTATCTCTTTCTATGACGCCAGGCAATAGTTCTTTTTGAGCAAATTCTCTAGCTGCAGATTGTACTGCCAATTGTTCTTCTGTAAGTGTAAAGTCCATGAATTAAAATTATTTATTGATAAACAGTAAGGTCAAATTTTTTGTAATTAATTAGCATCACAATTATAGCAACTAATAACACAATAGTCATTATAAAAAATGCATAAATTACGTTATTGTCAATTCTAAAAAAGGGTAGTGCAAAAATTAGTAATAGGATTACACGTATAAAAATGTTTGCGATATTGAAAATACTATTCGTTCTGCCAAAAACTTGATTCGGAATATTATTGAATAAATAGGTTACTCTTTGGATTCGTATGCCAGCATTTGACAATCCCAATAAAAACAACATAAAGTAAAATACGTTCACTGAATCGGAAATTCCTAAGACTATAAAAACGATCGACGTTAAGAAAAACAACACGATAATTCCAAAAGGCAAACTGACTTTTCTAAAAACAAACCTTATCACCAATCCACTGATGATTGCACCACAAGCGTAGGCAATGTCAGAACTTGCATATACGTCTCCTGATTCGTGTAAATGTGATTCGGTATATAATGCACCAAGATAAAATGCCTCTACTAGTAGACACACAAAAACGATGTATGAACATACACCAAACAAAAAAGTAATCTTGTTTTCTATTAAGAAATCCCAACCCGTTTTTAGTCTCGTCATTATCGAGGTGTTTTCTATCGTTCTTTCTACAAGTGGGATAAAGTGAATACTTAAAATAATGAAAAACGAAATTACATAAGTCAATGAATCCAATAGAAATATTTCATGAATCTGCCATGCTTTGAAATCGACAATAGCATTAAAATTTATTCCAAATATTTTGACAAATCCATTTACACTACCTTCCAATAAAAGTGCCGCTGCAGCACCTCCGACGATATTGGTGGCTTGACCTTGTATTTCTAGTAATGATGTTACTTTGGTATAGAATCGTTTTGGAGTGATTTCTTGGATAAATGCATAAAAGCATGGATAATGGATTGAGTAATTCATCATCGTCATTACAAAGACAAATGCAACAGCAAATGCTGAAAGGAAACCATTATGGAAACCATACAATGATACCGATCCAAGTATGAAAGCAGAAATAGCATTGGTGAATAGAAAAATGGTTTTACGACTATATTTATCAATCAATGTTCCACTATACGGAACCCAAACCAAAGCAATAACATTAGCTAGGATATAAAACCAAATAAAAAATCCAAGCTCTCCTTGTTTTGCAAAATACCAAGGAATTGCAATCATACTAATACCTTGTGCTACACCTGAAATGATGTTGGCAATCAGGAGTAGTATGAGTGCTTTTTTATTTTTCAATGAATGTTATTCTATGATTTCCATTAGTGTTCTGAACACGACGTATTTATCCTTAAAGTCTGCTTGCATAGCTGTCTGAAAGTGATTGACATGATTACGCTGATACATTTGCATATTGTGCATATTCTGACAAATGAATTGTATCGCAAAAGTCACTCCGCCATCTTCTTCTGTAAACAACAATTTATTGATCTGAAAAGATTCGAAAAGTCCAGTTTTTAAGATATTTGGAATTTGGGTTTCCTTCATCCATGTCAGCCACTCTGTAGCAATAGTTTCTTCTACTTTGAATGTCTCGTTATAAAGCAGTCTAGATTTTTCCATGCGCAAAATTATTCTTTTTTATGAGAATTTAATTCATTGCTTAGCCATGAATTTTTTAAGCATTTTATTGGTTCTTTGCTGCAATTTCTTTTTCATAAATGGAGTCCATCCAAGGAGAATTCCAGGCATTCCCAATGCTTGACTGGTCCATTTCCAAAGATTAAAGTGATCTCTATGATCTATGATTTTCCCATCTTTAAATTTGAACTTCGCTGAGATGTTATTGACAACCTTTCTTTTTTTGTCCCCGTAAGTATACTTAGCCGTCCATTTAACGCTGCCACTGGAATCATTTGCTTCTGCATCTTTAAAAGTAATTTTTGTATCAGAATTACTTCGGCTTAATAGCATTTTCCACATACTTTTCGCTTCCTCACCATGTAATTCTCCAAAACCCGGATCTTCAAATATAATATCATCGTGATAGCACTCGATCATTCCGTGATAATCTTTATTTTGGAATGAAGTGTAAAATTTTTCTATTAGTGTTTTGTTGGTCATGATCCTTTTTTAGCATTTAATTTAGTTATTAAACCAATCTTTTAGTTTACCATAAACTTCTAAATTATTCAATAATTCATTATGATTGGTATTATAAATTATTGCAGTATTATTTTCCTTAAAGTTAAGACAATTATGCTTATTTCTGCTTTGACCCAATGCACTGGATATTTGGACTAAGCCATCACCTACTAATCTTGTTTTTAAATTATTTTCTTTACTAATATTTGCAGCGATACTAAAGCAATTTATGTTTTTTGGTAATTGGACAATTGTTTTTTCATTTGCTTTTTGTTGAGAATTTTCCTTCTTTTTCCAATCTGCATCAACTATGTTTCCATAGCGTAGATCTTTAATACCGTCACTTCTCAATTTTGCCAATTTTGCAATAGGCTTTGTTATCATAAATGAATCTAAAATATGATTTACATGATTCCCTAATTTCTCTAATGGAGCACCAAGATGAGGTGTTCCTAAAAAAGCGATATTTTTCAACGATTTAAGCCATTTGCTTTTTTGTTTTTGACCATACCGTATTGCACTCCTCGAAACCAATCCACCCATACTATGTCCGATTATAGAGATCTCTTTTATTGACACTGGCCACAAGGCGACTAAACTTTCTAATGTATTGTTTAGTTTTTGTCCATTAGTGGAGATATGTAATCCGCTATTGTAATTTAAGTACACAACATCATATTCCAACTCCTCCGCAATCTTCGATCCATGATTGTGATTTTCTCTGGTCCACTTTGAGTCATTCATGCACAAGCCATGAACCATAAGCAAGATTTTGTTTTTAGGGTTTGGGATTATTTTTTTAAGTTCATTTGTTTCAAGTGTTAGTAATTTTTCACCCACTTTAAGATGCATTGGAATAGCCAATGAATTGTCTGTTTTCTGAAGATGATCACCTATAATTCCATTTAGGATACTTAAGTAATCATTCTTGTCATTAAATGATGGCGTAATCCCAATATGCTGATTTATAAACCCCAATGAGTTATCAATACTTGCTGATGCTATTTTTGTACTGAGTTTTATACCTTTATAGATAGTACTAGTAATCTTTGATGCAGTATTGCTAATAGGGTTTTTAGGGATAAATGACGGTGATAAAATACGCTGGTGAATCTCTTCTGTTAAATCACTTAATCCTATAGTTGCTTCTGAGCATAATTTTATTATTCCCCGCAATTCAGCAATGTTGATATTTGAGTTATTCATTGTTATAAATATGGTAGAAAGTTGTGGTTGAAAATATATGCATAAATTTTCTTTTGATATAACTTAGTTTAGAAAATCTACAACTTGATTTATCACACTTTCTGTGCGTAAAATACGAAAATGTCCAGTACCTTCAATAGTAATAAATTCAGATTCATTCCAGTTGTGATGTACGTTTAGCGATCTTTCAATTGGAATCAACATATCATTTTTATCATGGATAATAAGCGCTTTAGCTACATTAATATTTTTGACAAATTCACTTACACTTAGCATGTCCAGGTCAGTACCAACTGTTTCTTTTAGTTTACTGATAAGTATTTCTTTTACGTTGTTTGCAATGCCTACTTGTTGTATAACATCATCTATTCTCTCAGTAAATTTATCTGGCGTAGTTAATAATGCATATTTATCAATGTGCAAATGTTGGTTTTTAAATAGTGCATATGTAGTTGCCACACCACCAAAAGAATGACTAATTAATTTTTTAGCATTCGACTTTTCAATCATTAGTCCTACTGACTCTGTAAAATCTGAAATACTTGTTTCTCCTTTACTACTATATCCATGTGCTGGCGCATCAAATGCATAAATATTATAATTGAGTGTTATTAACTTTTCGATAAGGTCAGAGAAATTTCCAGCTTGACCTTCCCATCCATGGATCAAAAGAATGGTGTCACCATTTCCTTTCCAATGATATGTTTTAAGAGAGAAACCTTTAAATGGAATATTATTTTGGGTTGCTTTATTTAGCGTAATTTCTTCGTTTTGTCTGAGCTTAACAATTTGCGGATTGCCTAGTTTGCTCAAAGCTATATCTGCAAACTTATTAGGAAATAGAGAAGAGATTAGTAGGGTTAGTTGTTTTCTGATTTGCATATACTATAAAGCAATAAGATTGGATAATGTTTAAAATCCATATCAGCAGGAATGAAATTTCAATCTTCCGTTTGATTAATCAAAATACCATAAGGTAAAATTCGAATTGCTTTTCCAGGATCGTATTGAATTATTGATTGCAATTAGTGACTACTGTATATCATCCCCACGCATAATCCGATACCGCTTCCTAGATTCTACCGCAAAAGTACTATTGGAGTAATCCAAAAAGAGTTTTTCATATAGCTTTTCTGCAGCAGCATCGTCTTGTAATACATTGTCATAGAGTTCTGCCAATTCAAAAATTGCATTGTCTGCCCTTACCTCTTCTGGATATTTTTCGATGATAAAATTATAGGATTCTACTGCTTTGTCATATTGTTTTAGTTTCTGGAAAATATTGGCTTTAGTGTATGCGATGTCATCATCTAAAGAATGTTCTGGAAATAAAACCATAATAGAATCCAGTTTCCCAAATGCCTGATCAAACTTATTTTGGAATACCAACAAATCAGCTTCTGCATACATTTTTAATGGTACAGCTGTTGTGTCAAGATTTAAATTATCCATAATAAATACCGAAAGGTCAATCGCGTCATTAGAAATTAATCTAGAAGTTGCAGATTTTAAAATATCAAATTGCGCTTGCGCCCATTCAAAATCTCCATTGTAGTATGACAATAATGCATTCTTGAATCTGGCTTGCTCTCCTAGAAACTCCTCTTTAAATTCTTTATCTACTTGACTATAATACAATGTCGACTCCCAGATGTCACCTTGCATTAATAAGTAATCCGCAAGACTCAGTTTAGCGTTAGCAATCACATGTTTGTTTAAGCCTTTCATCTCTACAAGATTGGTTAATACTTTTGTTGCTTCTGGAAGATCATTTTTATAAATAGCTAAGAAATCTCCATATTGTTTTGTGATATAAGCAGTTCTTGTGTTTATCCCAAATTCATCAAGAAAAACTTTGTACTCCATGCTGAGACTGTCCATATCTGCAGATGTATAATTGTAATTCTGTAGTAACTTTTTACGTTTGGTGGTTAGCAACTCGTTTTTTGCATCAAAATAATATGTATTGAGAGAACCTTTCTCTTCAGTAATATATTCAAATGCTTTTACAGCTGTATTGTAATCTTTTGCATTAGATGCTACTCTTCCAATATTCATCACTTTTGCACCATCTGCTTCGCTTTGAATGTCTAAGGATCTTGCAATAGCAAATGCCTTATTGTAATTCTCTTGCTGGATATAAAGCCACTCAAGTAACTCTTGATACATCAGGTTTGAAGGTTCGTTTTGGGATTTTTCAAAAAGCTGTAGTTTCAGTTCGTCATATTGTTCTGGAGTAGTTAAATATCGCTGGAAATTGGTTTTAAGATTGTTAATCATACCTGCATTTTTACCTGCCGTTAATAGGTAATACTTAATCATTTGTTTTGTATCTCCTTTTCTACGGTATAAATCAGCTAAATAATAGGCAAATATATTTTCGTCATTGAGTAGTTTCGATCCTTTTAAATAAGCTTCTTCTGCTAGGTCATATTTAGTAAGTCTTACGAAGGCAGAACCTAATTTTTGGATGACACCTCTATCATTAGGTAAATTATCTATCGCTCTTCTAAATTCTTTATCCGCCTTTTCTGGTAAATATTGACTTTCATATAGGTTTCCATAAGTTACATAGAGTTGTACATCTTGTGGTCTTTTTTTGATTTGATCTTTGATGTCTTTTTCTGCTTGTGTATAGTTTTCATCTGCTAATAAGCATTGGATGTATTGCGTAAAGTAATATTCTGTTTTGAAATTTGATTTTTCATACAATTTATAATACTGAATGGCAGCTTTTTCATATTCACCAGATAAATAGTATTCTTTTGCCAAATTAGGGTCTTGGCTAAAAAGAGAAAGGCTAAGCAGGAATATTATTAGTGTATATAAATATTTCATAGTTAATGCTTGTTCAACTTATGTAACGCAATAGTCGCTTAATTAGTTATTCTGAATGAGGTTAAGGCATAAAAATGGACATAAAAAAAAGCGCATCACTAAGTAATGCGCTTTTTTAACATAGAAAGGAAAAATTATCCTTCTAGTTTAAATCTTACTGGTAATGTATATAATACCCTCACGTTTCTACCTCTTTGTTTTCCAGGTGTCCATTTTTCAGGTAAATTATTCATTCCATTTACTACTTTTAGTGCAGCTTCACCACATCCAGCGCCTATATCTCTTACTATTTTAGCACCTGCGATTGCACCTTTTTTATCTACCTCAAACTGTATTACGCACATACCTTCTACGCCATTTTCTCTTGCTATTGCAGGGTATTTTAGGTTTTTGTAGATGTATTGTAGCATCTTTTCTTGAGCACATTTTTCTTTCTCTTGGTTAGAGCCTCCAGTGTTTTCACAGCCAGGAAATCTAGGCATCTGCTCCACTACCTTAAAGATTTCTTCCTCTTCTGGCGGTGGTGGCGGCGGCGGAGGAGGTGGTGGCGGCGCTTCTTCTACCACTGGCTCTGGTTCTTCGATCACTGTTTCTTCTTCTACATCCATAGATTCGAACACAGGTTCATCCTCTTCTTCGATTTCTTCTTCCGGAACTTCCTCGATCACTGGTGGTGGTGGCGGTGGCGGTGGCGGTGGAGGTTCTTTTGTTCTTGGTGGTTCGATTTCGATTTCCTCATCCATTTCCAAAAGCGCATCAACATCCAAATCTAATTTGGTTTCATATTCAGTCCAACTGAAAGCGAACAATGTCATCGCTAACGCACTTGCCAAACCGAATAAAAATACTGGCTTAGTAAGACTAAAAACATTGACATCGGGATACTTATTCCTAGCGGTGAGCGGAGAAGCCCACTTATGGTCAGCATATTTTTCCTTTAAGTCAGAATTGCTCTTAGATTTTAAACTGGATTTAAAAAATAAGATGATTCCGATCACAAGCACAAAAAGAGCTATGAACAAAAGCAAAACGGTCATGCCCGTAAGTGATATATCACTCATATATTTTTACTTTTTAAAAATTAAAAAAACAGTAATTCCTGCAATTGCACCAATAATATTGGCACATAAATCAAAAATATCAAATTCTCTTTGGGAAAACGAACTTCTTTGAAGAATTTCTAATAAAATTCCATAGCTGACAGAAAAGTAAAATGTATAACTTATTGATTTTCTATCTGACTCATTTCGAAACCAAAACTTTAACATTAAAAAGCTTAGAATTCCGAATACAATCACGTGAGCTAATTTATCGAATCCAATGATTTCCACTTTAGGAATATTGGAAGATGGAGCTAGTAAAGTTCCCATTAATAGTAAACAATAGCTAAAGAAAATGATCTTTCCTAAGCTATTATTCATATTGATGCGATTAAATTAATTATTGGTGTGCGGAAGACTTAATTTTTATGAAATTAAATTTTTATACGCATCATGATCCATTAAGTCATGATCTGCATCTGGCTCAGAAATCCTAATTTTAACAATCCACCCATCTCCGTAAGGATCAGAATTTATTAACCCAGGTTCATCACCATCATTTTCATCCAATTTGCTATTGAATTCTATGACTTCACCGGTGATCGGCATAAACAAGTCTGAGGTAGTTTTTACAGCTTCTACCGTGCCAAAAACTTCACCTTTTTCGATCGTTTCACCGACAGTTTCTACTTCTACATATACGATTTCTCCCAATTCGCTCTGAGCAAAATCTGTAACTCCAATAGTGGCAACACCATCTTCAATACTTACCCACTCGTGTTCTTTGGTAAATTTTAAATTTTCAGGAATCAATGTAATATATTTTTATGCGTTAAGAATTGCATCTTTCATAAAAGCGTAAGTCACAGATTTTGGTCTTTCTAATGGCATACCGAATGCCCTAGACCAACATGATGCTGCCAATACTCCCAACGCTCTTGATACTCCAAATAATACGGTATAAAATTCATACTCCTTAAGTCCATAATGCACCAATATTGCTCCAGAGTGTGCATCTACATTTGGCCATGGATTTTTAACTTTACCTAAGCCACCCAAAATTTCTGGTACAGTATCGAACAATTTCCAAACGATATCTACATAATCAGAATCTTTGATATACTCTTCTGCAAATACTTTTTGTGCAGTAAATCTTGGATCTGGCTGACGTAAAACAGCGTGTCCATAACCTGGAATTACTCTGCCTTCTGCCAATGTCTTTTCTACATATCCAGCGATCTGCTCTTTAGTCGGCTTAGTTGTACCTAAACTTTCTGTCATCGCAAATATCCATTTAATTACTTCTTGATTTGCCAATCCATGCAATGGTCCAGCTAATGAGCACATACCTCCTGCAAATGATAAATAAACATCGCTCAACGTAGAATTAACCAAGTGTACTGTATGTGCAGATGCGTTTCCGCCTTCATGATCTGCATGAATAGTTAGGTACAATCTCATTAAAGATTTGAAGTCAGCACCTTCTATTCCCAACATATGTGCAAAATTTCCAGCCCAATCAAGGCTCTTATCTGCGGCGATATGTTCGTTGTTTTTATATTTTCTTCTATAGATGTACGCGGCAACTACTGGTAATCTTGCGATAAGATTCATAGTGTCTTCATAAGTAGCATCCCAATAGTCGTTTTTGCTCATGCCCTCTGCATATCTTTTAGCGAAAACGCTGTCAACTTGTAGTGCACTGATTCCCATGATAAATTGGGTCATCGGGTGCGTATCTGGAGCCAATGCATCTAATACTGCATATACACTTTTAGGAACGTCAGCTCTTTTTTCCCATTCGTTTGATAACCAATCTACATCTTCTTGAGTAGGAATTTCATCAACAAGCATCAACCAAAATAAACCTTCTGGCAATGGTTCTTTACATCCTTCTCTTGCTGGCAATAATTCTTTTAATTCAGGGATTGATTTACCTCTAAATCTAATTCCTTCGTGTGCATCAAGCGCTGAAGTTTCCCATATCATACTCTTCACTCCTCGCATTCCACCGAACACTTGGCTCGCTTTTACTTCATCTACTTTAGTACCACCATTTTCCTTTAAAAATGATTTAATTTCAGTCTTTAATTGAGAAGACTTTTCAAAGAATTTTTGTTTTAATCTATCCATTTAATTTACTAGGGTTTCTGTTTATTTTAAATTATGTTCTGGGTATAAAATTTATTAAAACCAGTAAGCAAATAACAATAAAAATTGAAACTTTTAATACTGTTTTAGCAATTTGCCCGAAAATACAATTTTTATAGATAATTTGGATGCATAAAATACGCTTGATAAGTTAATTTATTTAAAAACAAATTAAATGTCAGCCATGTTGGATTGAAATTGGCTTAACTAACTGAAATTCAAGCTCATTTTTAGGAATATTTCAACATATTTGAGAAAATATTAATTGTTAAAATAAAAAAGAATCTGTGGTTCTAATAGAAGAAATTTTGGTTTCAGATGAAGTGCTTAAAAATCGTTTTCAATGCGACTTAAATGCATGTAAAGGCGCTTGTTGTTACGAAGGTGATTATGGTGCTCCATTAGAAAAAGATGAAATTGAAAATTTCCACAACCCTCCCAAAGTTGTTTTGGATTTGCTATCAAAAGAAGCAGTCCTAAAAATCAATGCAGATGGAGGTACCCAATTCTATAAAGACAACAAAAAACAAGGCACCAATTTGATGGAAAATGGCGCTTGTGTATTTCTTGCCAAAGAAGGTGATATTTCCTATTGTGCTGTCGAAATGGCTTATAAAAATGACCTAATTGAATTTAATAAACCGATTTCATGCCATCTTTATCCTATACGAGTTTCTAAAAACGAGCATACTGGTTTTGAAGCATTAAATTATGATGAATGGGACATCTGTTCTGCAGCTTGTGATTTAGGTAAAAAGAACCAGATGCCTATGTACAAATTTTGTAAAGATGCCATCCTCCGAGCTTACGGTCAGGACTTTTATGATGCCATGGATGATGCAGCTAAAATGTTAGAT
>JAHDBF010000159.1 GCA_020630525.1 Saprospiraceae bacterium | reverse complement strand
GAAGTCGGTTCTTGTGACACTATTTCACAATCATTTAATATCGGATTTGAGTTTAATCACAATGATGATATTGTAGGAAGTTTTGTGATGACATTAAACGGAAATGTAATTGGTGATTTTGAATACAACAATGGACCTTATCAAATACAAGAAATACCTTCTAATGATGACAACGTATATAATTTCATCATTCAAGACTCCGCTGATGAAAACTGCTTTAGTGAATATTCACTTGAAGAAATTCCGTGTTTTACTTCTTCAGTTTACCATCAATGGAATTCAAACTTGAAGGTATTTTATAACAATACCATTTTGCACATTGAAAACCCGAACAAAAGAAAAATTCAAGAAATTACCGTTTACAACATTAATGGACAAGCAATAAAATCTTTTACAGACTTGAAACAAAACAAGTTTTATTCATTGAATCTTGACATTAGAAACTCCGGAATCTATTTTATAAATATTAAAGGAGAACATCTTTATTATACGAAAAAAATAGCACAATTTTAATGATTTGGAAACAGAAGATTGACTTAGAAGCATTAAATGCATTGGGGAAAAACAGTATGCCTGGGTATTTAGAAATTGAATTCATAGAAATTGGGAATGATTTTCTTGTTGCCAAAATGCCAGTAAATGAGAAAACAAAACAACCTTTTGGAATTTTACATGGAGGAGCCTCAGTAGTTTTGGCAGAATCTATGGGATCAGTTGCCTCGACAGTATGCATAGAAGATATCACAAAACAACATGCTGTTGGCATTGAAATTAATGCGAATCACTTAAAATCTGTGAAAAATGGGTACGTATTTGGAAAAGTTACACCTATTAGAATCGGAAATAAATTGCATGTTTGGAATATTGAAATATCAAATGAAAACAAAGATTTGGTTTGCACTTCTAGACTTACTTGTATGATTGTCGAAGCTCGTTAAAAAACCATTTTTTATGGTATATAATGTCCTAATAAACAACTAGATAAGTCCTATTATTAGGTAAATAAAGTTACTTTTGTGCTTTCATAATTTTTAAATATTGTAATGAAACAAATTTTACTAAGTATAGCTTTTTCTTTGAGCTTCACTCTAATATCTGCTCAATCTACAGATTTAAATATAGAACTATTATCCAATGTTGAAATGCCAGAAACTGGCAATGATATTTGGGGTTTTGTCGATAACAACGGAATAGAATATGCAATCATGGGAACAAGAGCAGCAACCAGAGTATTCTCGTTAGAAGACCCAACTAATCCGATAGAAAGAATTGTAATTCCAGGGGCTGCTGGAACATGGAGAGACATAAAAAGTTTTGGGAATTATGCCTACGTTACTGCCGATCAAGGGCAAGATGGATTATTGATCATCGATATGACAAATGCTCCAGATAATATTGAATTTAAATTTTGGAAACCAGACCTTGCTGAAGAATTTGACCAAATACAAATACAAATAGATACTATCTTGGATGAAGAAATGATGATAGACACAATCATCGTAGATACGATTCCGATCTTTATTGATAAATGTCATAATTTATACATTGATGACAATGGGATTTGTTACCTAGCTGGATGTGCTTCTAGTAATTTGCCTAATGGAGTTATAGATGGAGTTATACTACTAGACTTAGTGACTGATCCACTAAACCCAACATTTATTGCCAATCAAGATAACAGATACGCGCATGACGTTATGGCTCAAGATGACAGGATGTATACGTCAGATATCAACAATGGAATATTTTCTGTTTATGACATCACAGATCCTACTGATCCAATTTTATTAGCAACACAATCTACATCGAGTAACTTTACACACAATGCATGGGTATCAGAAGATGGAAATTTCCTGTTCACTACAGATGAGAGACCATTTGGAAATGTAGATGCGTATGACATTTCTGATTTGAATGATATCAAGTTTATTGACGAATATAGACCTGCAGAAACAAAAGACACACCTGTAATTCCACACAACACACATTATCATAACGGATACCTATATGTGTCGTGGTACACTGATGGATTAATCGTACTAGATGCCCACAGACCAGATAATTTAATTAAAGTCGGTTCTTATGACACCTTCTCTAATGAAGAAACTCAAGGAATAGGATTTTCTGGACTTTGGGGAGCCTACCCATTCTTGCCATCAGGTACAATATTAGGTTCTGATCTTAACTCAGGGTTATATGTATTCAATGTAAATGAAGTACGTGCTTCTTACTTGGAAGGAAATGTTGAGGATGAAAGTGATGCTTCTCCAATCAATGGAGCTAACATACAAATCGTAGCTGCAAATAGTCAGACAGAAATGTCAAATGCTAGTGGACTTTTTAAAACAGGATATGGTATTGCTGGCACATATACAGTAAATGCAAGTCATCCTGACTACCATGACACAACAGCTGTAGTGACTATAAGCGAAGGGATGGTTGAAGAATTAACCATAAAAATGAGAAAAAAAGAAGTATTCTTTGTCTCTGGAACTGTAGTAACAGATGAAGATGGCAATCCAATCTCAGATGCGGTAATATCACTAATTTCATCTACAAGAAATATTACAGACAAAACTGATGAAAATGGATTTTACCAAATTGAAATTTTCGAAGAAGAGTATGAACTACATGTTGGTGCTTGGGGTTATAACGAAAAATATGTTGGAATCGTTAGTCCACTTACCAACTTAGAAAATGACGTTGAATTAATTAAAGGGTACAAAGATGACTTTGTTGTAGATTTAGGATGGGCTAGCATTTCAAGTGCAACTACAGGCGCATGGGTCAGAGAAACACCAATAGGCACAAGTCTTGGTGGCGGCGTTACTGCTAATCCAGGATTTGATAATGCCACAGATTTAGGAACAATGTGTTATGTGACTGGAAACGGTGAAGGCGGCGTAGGCAGTTTTGATGTAGATGAAGGTGTAGTAACGCTTTACTCCCCTATTATGGATCTATCTAATATTGAAAACCCTGTAGCTAATTTTGATTATTGGTGGTTAAATGGTGGTGGTGAAGGTACACCTGATGACAAGCTAACCATATTTATTACTGATGGAAACGAAGAAACTACTGTAGAATCTTTTGATTCATCTCAGCTTAGTAACGGATGGGTACCTTATCAGTTAGACATAAAAAAATATGTTGATGACGTTAGTAATATTTCAATCGGATTCAGAACTAGCGATGGAGAACAAGGCCACCTAGTAGAAGCCGCAATAGACGTATTTTTAATTACTGATGAAGTTATTTTATCAACCGAAGAATTATTGAGTGCAGATTTTAGTGTATTCCCAAATCCAGCTAATAATATAATAAATATTACTTCAGGAAATGACACTTTTAACAATTACAAAATTTTCAGTGTTACTGGTAAGCTTATTAACGCAGGTAACTTGGTAAATAGCAAAGCAAATATCGAAGTAAGCGAATTTGCAGAAGGAATCTATTATATACAATTGTTTGGCAACGAAGGCAGGACTTCTGCCAAGAAAGTAGTCATAAAATAATTGCATTTAAAAAATATACTGATGAATGCCTAGGTCAATAGCCTAGGCATTTTTTTTATAATATTATTGTTTACAGCGAGGTAGGTTCTAAAATTTTTAATATTGTAAAACTATCCTTATCTTCCTTATTCATAATCACAGAATAAATATGACTGATCAAAAAATTGTAATTATTGATGGATGCAGAACACCGTTTTTAAAATCTGGCGGTCCATATATAGACCTGATGTCTTATCAACTTGGAAAATATGCCATACAAGGACTGATGGCTAAAACTGGAATAGATAAAAAAGAAATAGATCAAGTGATTATGGGAACGGTTATTTCTAACCTTAAAACAAGTAATGTAGCAAGAGAATCTGCCATTGCTGCTGGAGTTCCAAATAAAGTATATTGTCATACCGTTACCCAAGCTTGTATTTCTGCAAACAGAGCAATCGCAAGTGCATATTTAGAAATATTAGCTGGCAAAGCAGAAGTAGTAATTGCAGGAGGAGTGGACAACACCTCAGACTCTCCAATAACTTTTAAGAAAAAAATGCAAAAGAAATTGTTTGCTGCACAAAAGTTGAAAACACCAATGCAGTTTCTAAAATTTGCTACTACATTAAGACCATCTGATTTTGTGCCAGAAAGGCCTCGAGTAGCAGAATACTCAACCGATAGAGTTATGGGCGAAGACTGTGACATCATGGCCGCTAGATTCGGAATAACGAGAGAAGCTCAAGATAAATTTGCAGTCCGCTCACATCAATTGGCAGCCAAAGCATGGGATGATGGCCATTTACAAAAAGAAGTGACTACTGTTGCTATGCCTCCAAAATTTCAAGAAATTAGTAAAGATGATGGAATCAGAGGTGACAGCACTATCGAAAAAGTGGCAAAACTTAGGCCCGCCTTTGACAAGAAATTTGGTAGCCTCACAGCAGCCAACTCTTCTTTTCTTACTGATGGTGCAGCGGTAGTATTACTCATGACAGAACAAAAAGCCAATTCTTTAGGTTTACCGATAAAGGCAGAGATCGTAGATTTTGTGTTCACGGGTCAAGACTTAGAAACAGAACTATTGTTAGGTCCAGCCTACTCTGTCGCAAAATTGTTTAAACAAAACGATTTAAGTTTTGAAGATATTGATGTAATAGAATTTCATGAAGCTTTTGCAGGACAAATTTTATCTAACCTAAAATGCTTAGCAGATGAAGAATTTTGTAAAGAAAATTTTGGCTGGGATAAAGCCGTTGGGAATGTCCCTATGGAAAAGTTTAATCTATGGGGAGGATCTCTATCTATAGGTCACCCTTTTGGGGCAACAGGTGCACGGCTACTGACAACTACTGCCAATAGGTTACATCATGAAAATGGAAAGTATGGTATACTTGCCGCTTGCGCCGCCGGTGCTCATGGTCATGCAATGCTTATAAAAAAATATGAAGATTAAATAATCATGGATCGATCACAATATATACAATTAGAAACAGTAGATGGTATCTGCACCGTTTGGTTAAACAATAAAGTTGATGGCATCAACATAGTCTCTCCAAGTCTAATATCAATGATGGAAGAATTGTTTGATGAAATCTTTAATGATTTAGAAATCAAAGCCATCATAATTATTTCAAAGCTAAAAGATTTTATGGCGGGTGCTGATATCAAAGCATTTGCCATCGAAAAGGAAGGAGAGTTTCGTCCCATACAAGCAAAGGGTCATGAACTTTTATCCCGATTAGAAAAACAATCCAAACCAGTCATTGCTGCAATGCATGGAACGTGTTATGGATTGGGATTAGAGTTGCCTCTTGCTTGTCATGCAAGGATTGCTGCCAATGACCCATCTACAAAAATTGCATTACCAGAAGTAAAACTAGGAATCTTACCTGGTGGAGGTGGAACACAAAGATTACCAAGATTGGTTGGCATACAAAAAGCATTGGACATGATGTTGACTGGAAAAAACATTTATGCCTATCAAGCAAAAAGAATGGGATTGGTTGACGAGGTAGTAGATAGAAACAAACTGCATCATGCTGCAACGATATTAGCTAAAAAGTTACTTACGAAAAAACAAGAAAGAAAAAGAAATACCACGATCGCTGACAAATTCCTTGAAGGAACTGGTATCGGAAGGAATATAGTTTTTAAGCAAGCCAGAAAAATGGCTAGCAAACAAACAAAAGGTAACTACCCTGCTGTTCCTGCCATAATAGACTGTGTCGAAGCTGGATATAAAAATGGCATTGCTGCTGGTTATGAAAAAGAGTTGGAGCTATTTGAAAAACTCATGCTCACTCCTGCTAGTGATGGATTGAGAAGTCTATTCCATATAATGACAAATAATAAGAAAAGAACAATCCCAGCTAATCCATTAAAAACCATTGGAGTGATAGGAGCTGGATTTATGGGATCTGGAATTACTGAAATCAGTATTAAAAACGGTATGGATGTATATCTTAAAGACATCAAGCAAGATGGTATCACAAAAACAAAAAAAGATATTTGGAAAGGACTTGAGAAAAAGATTAAATACAAAACCTTAAATAAAGTAGAAGCAGAAAAAATAATTGGACGTATACATAGCAGGTTAACATACGATGATTTTAAACATGTCGATATCGTTATTGAAGCAGTGTTAGAGAAAATGGATCTTAAAAAAAGAATAATAGACGATATTCAAAAATACTGTAATGATGATATAATTATAGCGAGCAATACTTCTGCGCTTTCAATTACAGAATTAGCAGAATATGCAAAACGCCCAGAACAGGTAATTGGAATGCATTACTTTTCTCCTGTTCCGAAAATGCCATTATTGGAAATTGTAAAATCAAAACATACTTCTCAAGAAGTTATAGATGCTTGTTATGATCTCGGAGTCCGTCAAGGAAAAACTGTCATTGTTGTGAATGATTGTCCTGGCTTCTATGTAAACCGAATATTAATACCTTATTTAAATGAATGTCTACTCATGGTAGATGAAGGAATTCCTATCGAGGATATTAATCAAGCAATGGAAAACAAAGGATTCCCAGTTGGACCATTTAAACTCTTAGATGAGGTTGGACTTGATGTCGCATCTCATGTGGTAGAAACTGGAAAAAAGGCTGCCGAAAACAGACCAGAAATTCCTGTCAATCTTTCCATACTTGATATGCATGATGATAAATTATTAGGTAAAAAAGGTGGCAAAGGATTTTTTGATTATGATAAAAAAGGAAAACGTACTGGACTAAATACTGAGATCTACAAATACTTTAAAGGAGATGGGACTAAGAAATTGGCTGAAAAAGAAATTCAAGATCGTGCAGTTTTTATGCTTTTACAAGAAGCGATCCTTTGTTTAAAAGAAGGCATTATAGAAAATGAAACAGCAGGAGATACTGGTGCCGTTTTTGGAATTGGGTTTTTACCATTTACTGGTGGACCCTTTAGGTTTATGCGCAATTATGGTGCAACAGAATTGAAAGCACGATTTGCTGAATTGGAAAATGATTATGGTGCTCGGTTTA
>JAHDBF010000158.1:2420-7091 GCA_020630525.1 Saprospiraceae bacterium | reverse complement strand
CACACAACTCTACCGTAAGTACTAATCCGCCTTCTAGAAAGGCCAAAATCCATAGAAAGGGTCTATTCATTCAGGTGTTGGTTTTACTCTATTTTGAGAATAGGTTAATTACTTAACAATAAATTAACACTGTAATTTAAACAAAATATAAGCCAATACAAAAAGATTCCAACTCAAGAATGAAAAAATATAATATGTGACTTTAGTTTAATATGTAAGTCAGGCAAATAACAGTAGTTATAGTTTATTAAATTATACTATGTCAAAATTAAATTTTACTTGCAGTAAAATTTAGCAACAAAAAGTTTGATTTTATATAGTTGCATTTCTACTTTTTGGGAGTAATCTGCAGTTAGATAACAACAAATTAGATTGTATAAAACAGTCTAATTTGTTTTTTTACTCAAAAGAAATTAATCAAAACAAATGGAAATCGGAGTCTAAAATTTTAATTGAAGATCAAAAAAATTTGTTCATATTTCAAAAAAATAAGTAGCTCTTTACTATCATAGCCTATACCATTTTTGGTTGGATTTTGCTTGTTAAAAATAAAACAAAGCCTCAATTGTGTCCAACCAAACGTTATCACTTCAAATATTAAAATAATGAAAACTATTATCCCATTTTTATTTTTAGCCGCTACATTATTCCTGTTTTCTTGTGAAAAGGAGCCTGAACTCACAGATATGCTTGATGTCGAATCACCAATAAACATCGACTCGAATTTACTAACTGATAAAACCATTATTAGTATACGACTTACCGATGACCCACTTGTAGCTGATGAAGTCAATATTGATTTGCAAGGTATAGAAGTTATCGTTGACAACGCATCTTTCTATCCTGAAGTAAATGCAGGCATTTATAATTTATTGGACTATCAAGATGAAATAGATACGCTAATAAGTACATCATCTGTAGAGGGCGATTATCTTGAGGAAATAAGGTTAATCTTAGGAGATCAAAACACCATTGTGGTAGACAGTATTTCTTATGATTTATTCATTCCTTCTGGTTCACAATCTGGACTTAAGATAAAAATTAATAGAGATTTATCTAGTTTGGATACACTTCCTTTATTGTTGGATTTTGATGCTTGTAAATCTGTTCACAAACTGGGCAATGGGAATTATCATTTAAAGCCAGTAATTAATCTGATTGGCGGAAATCAAGAAGAAGAGGATGAGGATGATGAGGAAGAAGAAGAGGATGATGAGGAAGAAGAAGAGGATGATGACGGCAATGATGAATTAGATCAAAATGTATTAGATAGTTTGGCTCAAATTTATTCTGGTTATGAAATCGAAGATGCGGAATACAAAGAATTGTGCTTTTTAGATTTTCAAGTTATTGTATTGGAACTTGAGAATGACAGTATAGAAATGAATATTATTTTGGATTCTGATTATATAGAACTAGGTACTATCATTAAGTTGACTGATCAGAATCTTCCGGAAAATATTGCAGATTATTTGACTGAGCATTATCCTAATTCCAATATTCATAATCAATCTCGAATTTATACTATTAATGGTATAAACTATTATCGAATTAGATTGACTGGTCAAGGCAATACAACGATTTACCTTGATGACGAATTAACTAAATACTGCGACTAGGACATAAGATATAGATCGCAAGAATCAAGATGATTATTTAAGATTCTTGCGATCTATCAATTTATTTCCGATGATAGAATTTTTCAATGCATCCTTATAACTTTTTCCAAAAGGGACTTCAATATTGTTACCTAGATCAATAAAGTCTACATCAATACTCTTTATAAAGTTTTTGTTTAGCGCATAAGATTTGCTCGATCTTACAAAAATATCTGATGGCAATTGCGATAAGATCGTCTTTAGATTCATTGCCGTAATAAACTTTTCATCTTTGGTATGGATCATAACGTAATCCTTGAGACCATTTATATAGATGATGTCTTTGAAAAATAATTTGACAAATTTTCGTTCGTGTCTAATGAAAATATAATCATCTTTTGCGTCTTCGATACTGAACATTCCTGCATTCTTAAGGTCGAATACTTCTTTTACTTTATAGATGGCCTTAAGAAACCTATCTTTTCTAATGGGTTTGACTAAGTAATCTGAAACTTGCAATTCGAAGGCTTCTAAAGCATATTGCGAGTATGCTGTAGTCAATATAATGAAGGGTTGAAAATTTAGTGTTTTTATAAATTCTAATCCTGATAATCCAGGCATTTCTATGTCTAAAAATATCAGATCTACTTCGTTTTCTGATAAAAAACTCAATGCCATTTCTGCACTACCAAATTTTCCTAGAAGATCAAGAGTCTCCACTTCTTGAACCAATAATTCCATGCCTTCTCTAGCTAAAGGCTCATCATCTATAATTATACATTTCATTTAGCACCCAAGATAAGACAAACATGATAAATGTCGTCACTATCTTGGATATCAAATACATAATCTTCTGGATATATAAGGTCTAATCGTTTTTGGATATTGTCCAACCCAATCCCACTATCTGGACTGCGAATCTCATCGACTTTACCCTTAGTATTGATGAGGTTAAATTCTATTTTGCCGTCCACAACTTTCAATGTTAATTTTATAGATGACTCAGATCCATCTGTGGTCTGACTATATTTAACTGCATTTTCCACTAATGGCAATAGCAATAAAGGTGCAATTTTTGCTTGATTTGTTAAATGGTGATCGGAAATTTCTAGTTTAAGATTGTCTCTTCTATTTTGCTCTAGATGCAGATAATTTTTTAGGTATTCAAATTCGTTTACGACAGAAACAAATTCTTTTCTTGTTTCATAAATTTGATATCTTAGAATATCTGACAAACTTAATATTGCGTCTGGAAGTTGCTCATCTTTTTTCTTTGCTTGAATGTAGAATCCGTTTAGTACATTGAATAAAAAATGTGGATTCACCTGATTTTTTAAAAATCCCAATTCTGTTTTTAGTTTTTCAGAACTGACTTTCTCTAGAGACATTCTAGTTTGGAAATTATCTTTTACCATTTTAATGGCTACTGCAAGTCCAATTATAAATGCATTGTGTACAAAGTTTTGAATATTATCAGATAATAAACATTCATAACAATCATCTGCATATTGTATGTAATTATATAACAATATCAATAGCAAAGAAGCGGTGGTAGCTAATATATATATACCAAACTTTTTTTGCATGAGAAATTTCGGAAGCAAAAAATATAGATTAAAATAGACAACTATAATATCTATAATTAATCCTATTACTACTGGTAATGGATCTTCCAATGGTGGTGTTATCCCGAATAGCGCAAAAAATTCGTCTAGGTAAATGAATATCCAAAAGAGAATATGCCACAACCAACGGAATTTATTTTGCAAAACTATGTCTGCTAAGCTAGAATGACTTGTAATCATAATGCAAAACTAAGCTATATCTCATTTTTAGTAAAACACAAAGTATAAACAAAAGGTGGTTTTGTATAAAAAGCAAGTATGGTTTATATAAACTTGACAAATTCACCTTCAAAACTGGCTTAAGTTTGAATCATCAATCTAAAATTATAATTACAAGAAGTAATCATCATTAATCTTAAAAAACTTAAAGTCATGAAAAAGTCCATTGTAAATTTTATCATTATCGCTACTGCAATGATTTTCTTCGCATCTTGTACAGAAGAAAATTTTACACAAGAAGCAGACAATACTTTTGAATCAGAGAAAACAAGTCATGCCATCAAAAAAAGAAACTGTGGTTTACACGCTTACTATACTAAGTTGGAAAACGATCCAGCACTAAGAGAAGCGCACCAAGCTAGGGTTAGAAATTTTGAAGAATATGCTACAAACAATACCGTAAACAGATCAGCTTGTAGTAGTCCAAAGCAACTACCTGTAGCAATCCACTTTCAAAGTGTAAGTAACCCAAATAAATCTTGCTTAATCGGCTTAGCACAGTCTTCTATTACTGCTTTGAATCAAGATTACCAAGGTACTAACTCTGACATCTCTCTATGGAACAACACAGCATCTGCACAATTTCCTGGAATAAGCAATGGTGAGGCGTGTATTGAATTTGTAATTGCAAATCAAAATCACCCTAGTGGTTTTGGATTATCAAATGGAGATCCTGCTGTGACTTTTAATCAATTTTCTGGAGAAAATGATTCAAGATGGTCGGGATACATAAACATTATTGTCAAGCCTAACACTGGCGTACTTGGCTATTCGCCACTTGGTGGATCAGGAAATGGTGATGCATTGGTCATTGATGCAGGTGCATTCGGAATAGGAGGATCTTGTGGTTCTGTTGGTGCACAAAGTCCATACAATTTAGGTAGAACATTAACACACGAAATGGGACACTATTTAAACCTAGATCATATCTGGGGAGGAGGCTGTAATCAAGATGACGGAGTGTCTGATACGCCAGATCAAGGCGGAGAAAACTACGATTGTCCAAACTTAGGGATTACTTCTTGCGGGTCTAAAGATCTATTCATGAACTACATGGATTATGTAAATGACGCATGTATGTATATGTTCTCAGCTGGACAGGCAACAAGATCTGAAAACTGGGTAAATGCTAACTTAAGTAACGTTACTGGAAATGCTTCAAATGTTATTGGCGGATCTACTGGTGGGAATACAGGCGGCGGAACTGGAGGAGATACTGGAGGAGATAC
>JAHDBF010000158.1:0-2320 GCA_020630525.1 Saprospiraceae bacterium | reverse complement strand
GGTTCGGCTTGTGACAATCCTACTTCAATAACTGCAACTGCAATTACAAATACTGGTGCAACAATTTCATGGAATGCAGTAGCTGATGCAATCAAATATAGAATCAGATATAAGAAACAAGGAACATCAAGCTGGACTACAAAGTCTACAACATCAACTAGTCAAGCAATAACAGGATTACAATCAAATAGTACTTACTTATACCAGTTAAGAACACAATGTCCTTCCGGATGGAAGCCATATACAAGTAGTAAGACTTTTGCAACTACTGGAAGTACGGGAGGTGGTAATGATGGCGGAGGAACCTCTGGTACTACTGAAGTAAAATTGAGAATTAAACTTGATGATTACGGAAGTGAGACTAGCTGGGAATTAATAAACAATGACAATGGGAATACAGTATCAACAGGTGGTCCATATGCTGATGGACAAGGTGGAACGATAAAGAGTAAAACCTGGAATTTACCTAATGGATTTTACACCATATATATAGATGATTCTTACGGTGATGGAATCTGTTGCGATTACGGAAATGGGTTTGCTAAAATCCTAAATGAAAACAATCAAATTATTGCACAGTCAAATGGACAGTTTGGTTACTACGATTACTTAGATTTTGAAGTGGACAATGGTGTAGTTACTTTTAAAGGAGAAAGAAGTGATGAGAAATCTGCACTTCTTGCCAAGAAGGCTATACTGACAGGAAACTAACAATTAATAAATAAAAAGCTATTTTTATAGAGTCAAGAATTCATTTTCTTGGCTCTTTTTATTTAATATAAATGAATATGCGGCTCCTAATTTTAATCTTATTCCTAAATTCTTGCAGTCAAACTACTGATCAAGCTATTAATCCAATACTAGGAATGTGGGAATTAGCAGTCATGGAATTAAAGGATACTGAAACAGGAAAATACCGTATCTGGAAAGATGGAATGACGGGCTATTTACTTTATGAAAAATCAGGTTTTATGTCTCTACATCTAATGCCTAAATCATATCCAAATACAGATTTGGTTTTCAAAAATTTTACAGATACGATGCCAGAGGAACAATTAAAATACATTACTCAGAATTATAATTACATGGGTCGTTATACTGTAGATTATGACAAAAATATTGTTAGTCATGAAAAGCTTTCTCACTCTAACCCTAATGAGTGGGGAGAAATAGCAGTAAGGAGCTTTTCGTTCCTAGGAGATACGTTGGTTATTAAACCGACTGAAGAAAAAAATGCTGGATTAAGGCTAAAATTAACTAAAAAACAATAAGTATTTTGGTGAGTTGAATACATCGATTAACTGTCATATCTTTATACAGAAAATCAATCCTATCTTTTTTTAACCATTAAATAACTACTATGTTAAAATCAATTAAATTCATAGCTATTGCTATGTTAATATTATCTGCTTGTGGCAACAAGGATAATTCTAAAGTCAAAGAAGATCAGGTATCTGCCGACCAAAAAACGGAAATTCAAAATTTAGAAAATTTAACTAATGAGCTAGAAAATCAAAATGCTGATATTAAAAATACAGCAAAGGAACTTGAAAATATTTTAGACGAAATAGACAAATAAGGATTTTTATCGTCTTATAAGTAAATATATATTTTCTAACTATTAAAATACTTGAAATGAATACTCAAATAATAAAAATAAGCTTACTCTTTATTGCCACATTTTTCTTAAGTCTAAATACATCTGTTGCTCAATCTGAGAAAGCCAAACAAAAAGGCTACGCAAAAGCACAAGAAGCAAAACAGAACGGAAAAGGCCAATTAAAAAAATTAGAAGAAAAAGGAGTAGATGCTACTGAAGAATTAAAACAAAATGGAAAAAGCAAGGGTAATGAAATGAAAGGCAAGGGCAAAGAAATGAAGGAAAAGGGGCAAGCCAAAGCTGAGAAAATGAAAACAGATGGCAAAACCAAAAGCGAAGAAATGAAAGCGAAAGGTAAAGCCAAAAGTGATGAATTGAATAATGAGGTTAATGGAAAATCAGCCGAAGCTAAAAGTAAAGGAAAAGCTTACGGAAAGAATAAAGGAGAGTTATCTGGAAAAGAATTTGGCCAAGCAAGAGCAACTGCAGCTAAAGCAAAAAGTAAGGCGAAAAAAGCAGAACTTGGAAAAACTATTCAAGAAAGTGAATCTACAGTAAAATCTGCTGATTCAAGAATAGGCGCTGCAAAAAAGAAAGCTGCTGAAGAGAAAAATAGCGGAAAAATCTCTGAAAAAGAATACAAAGAAAAAATGGAGAAAATTGAAAAAGCAGAAAAACTTTCTAAAGATTTGAACGAAAAAATCAAAAAAGCAAAGAAAA
>JAHDBF010000157.1 GCA_020630525.1 Saprospiraceae bacterium | reverse complement strand
CCTCTTCTTTTCCATTTCGACCAACGGGAGAAATCTGTACAAGTTAAAATAGGGTTAACAAAACACATAATTAAAATCAATTCCATAATTTCTTTACCACATTTACAATAGCCTGTTAACTTTGCAGTTCTATTAGCAGCCATTACAATTTTTATGAAAAAAGCAGCCATTCTATATTTCTTTATTTCAATATTAATCATCGGATTTTTATTCTCATCTAACAAATCTGTCGCTGATGATAAAACAACAGAAATAGTAGAGTCTCTTACCCTTCCTCAGATAATAAAAAGTATTCCTTTAGACAAAAATTTTATGTTTGCAGGGGAATTAATTCCTAAAACTGATGATGTAAAAAATCGCCTTGATAGAGAATTATCTGTAAATGCATATTGGCATTCTAATACCATGCTAAACATGAAAGCAGCGTATAAATTCTTCCCTACCATAGAGCGTATTTTAGCAGAAGAAGGTGTGCCTGATGATTTTAAATATTTGGCTGTCGCCGAAAGTGGTTTGCGTAATGTAGTATCTTCTGCGAATGCAAAAGGATTTTGGCAATTCAGAAAATTAGCAGCAAAAGAATTTGGATTAGAAGTAAATGATGAAGTAGACGAGAGATACCATCTAGAAAAGTCTACACGTGCAGCGGCAAAATATCTAAAGCAGTTACATGGAAGATTTGGAAATTGGATCGATGCTGCAGCTTCGTATAATATCGGTCCAACATCATATTCTAAGATCAGAACAAGACAAGAAGAAGACAATTATTTTAACCTCAATTTGACGTCGGAGACAAGCAGATACGTATTCCGGTTGATTGCCATCAAAGAGATTTTGTCTAATCCTGATGTGTATGGATTCTTTTTAGAAAACAATGAAAAATTTACTCCATTCCCAGATTATTTTGAAGTAAAAGTAGATCAATCTATTGCCAGTTGGGGAAAATTTGCACACAAGTATGGCATCTCCTATAGAGAATTAAAAGTGCATAATCCTTGGTTAATCGACAATAAATTGACGGTAAAACACAATACCTATTTTATTAATATTCCTAAGTAGAAAGAAACTGACCTTTTCCGACTTATATAACTCGATTTGTAAAGATTTACTATTGTTGTAGTTAGTATAATATGTTGGACTTCCAAATTGTATTGCAGCGTGTGTTTTGTTTTATATTTCAGTTGGTTTTAACCAACTGAGAACAATTAATGACACCTTGGCTTTAGCCACATTCTAACTTGTTTATCCTTTTGGCATTCCCTACCTAAGGAATACTATAATAAAAACTTCGCGCCAATCCTTGAAAAACATCTTCAGTTTCTGTTCCAAAGTCATAATAGTCATTCCTGCCACATACGAGAATTAACCCTGCTGGAATTGCTCTTTGGTCACCACTAACAAATATATTTTCGTAATAGTCATTCTGTTCGGTATGCGTAAAATTATTCCCAGAAATATTTCTACCACTCCTTACATCTATTAAGTCGTAATAAGCGCGACCGACAACAATTCGTTCGTATTTAATTTCATTTACTTGAGCAGAAACTTGAGTGTAAATCTCTTTTTGTTTAGTTCCAGTTGAGTCAGTTTCTGTTTCGTATCCTGTTACCACATCTTCGTTGTAGGTTCTAATTGATTCAAAAATATTTTGGGATTTATTGAGTATTTCAGCACCTATGATAAGGTGATAATCAGCATCATTATACCTATTTACAAAACTATTCCACTCATTGTCAACCAAATTTATCCTATTTACAAATCGCGAATAACACAAGTGATTATCAAAAGCATCACAGTTGGTTTCGACAAAAATACTGCGGTGTCCTTCTTCAATACAAAATGACTGCAAGGAATCTACCATCAATGGATCTGCATTAAAATCAAGTAATTCATCTGCAATAGAATATGCTTTTATCAAGTGCTTCCTATCGTATCTCTCAAAATATTTGGCTTCTTCTTCGAGATATTTATCATAGTAATGATCCATCAGTTTTTGATTCAATTGTTGTTCTAATCCTAAAAACTGATTGATGTCTAGTTTTTCTCTAAATGAGTCTTTTACTTTGATTATATCGGCAACGTTTTCTGTTGTTTCATCTAGTCGATTTTTGGCGTCGTGCCAATCAGAGTAGTCTTTTGAGTCGATTCTTCTTCTCACATAATCGTTAGATTCTCTTAGATAATTATTGGATGCATTAAGCAGCATTGACCATTCAGAACGATCCAATCCTTTTTTCTTAGCTTTGGATTTTAATCGATTCATAACTTCCTCATATTTCTGCTGATCGTAAAGTTTATCTACAGACTTACAATTGCTAAATAGTATTGAAATAATCAATAATCCGAAAACGCTTATTTTGAGGTAATTTGATGAAAAATGTTCCATTTAATTCTGAATATTTAGTCTCTTTATTATAAAACTAAAATTACGATAATTAAGGTGCCAAAATCCACTAAAAGTGTTAAAAATGTGCGCATTTGTAGGCATAAATTCAATGTTAGTAGAACAATCTACATTTTTGGAATCTTTATTTGCATATCAATGTTCTATTAATTGATTAATTTCGAGGTAAATCTGTATTCATTTAGATGTCACAACCACAAAAAAGCAAGTCATTTTGGAGTAAACCAGAAGGAATCACTGGGGGAATTTTCCTACTAGGGTTCATAGGATTGATTGGATTTTTGATATTCAATTTCTTTGGTTTTTTATTGGCACTTTCACAAACTCCTCTAGGAATGGCAGCACTTCTAGGTTCTTTGGGTGTACTTATATTTATGGCTTTAGATAACAAAGCGCGTAGTCTAATCTCTTATATGTACAAAAGTAGTATGCGCTGGATCACGGGATTATTTGTGCAAATGGATCCTATCGGAATTCTAAAAAACTATGTTGATGATCTAAAAGCAAATCTCAAAAAAATGAGAAAGCAAATTGTCCAATTGAGAGGACAAATGCATAAACTCAAAGAGATGATGTACAATAATCAAAAAGAAATCAAATCCAATCTAGACTTAGCAAGTCAAGCCAAAAATGGAAATGAAAACAAAGTTGTCATCCTCAAAACGAGAAAAGCAGGGCGACTTAAGGAGTCCAATCTAAAATATGCAGATTTATACAAAAGGATGGAAGTGCTATATCGCGTGCTTTCTAAAATGTATGATAATTCTGAAATATTGGCAGAAGATATTGAAGATCAAGTAAAAATGAAGGAGCAAGAGCGGAAAGCCATTATGGCGAGCCATTCAGCAATGAAATCAGCAATGAATATCATAAAAGGAGACTCTGATAAAAGAATGATGTTTGATCAAGCATTAGAAGCAGTAGCTGATGATGTAAGTAAGAAAGTTGGAGAAATGGAAAACTTCATGGAAATGTCAGAAGATTTTATGAATTCTATAGATCTTCAAAATGGTATTTTCGAAGAGAAAGGGATGGCGATGTTAGAAAAATGGGAAAGAGAAAGTACGAGTCTTTTATTGGGTGGAGAAAAAGATCAAATCCTTTTGGATTCTGAAAAGACAGAAACGCTAGATCTTTCATCACCGGTAAAAAAAGCAGTCGAATTAGGAAGAGACAGCAATCAATACGATAAATTTTTTGATTAATTATTTAAATTTAAACGATATATAATGGCAAGAAGACTAACCACTTTTTCCAAATTACTGATTACATTTTTAATAATCGGAGTATTATACTTAGGAGGTTCTTATGTGTTTAATAACACACAGTTTGGTCAAGATCTCAAACAACAAGCAAAAGAAGCCGCAGGAGAAACAAAAGCAGAAAACAGTAATTCCAATTCTTCAACAGCAAGTTCAGGATCGAGTTCATCTAGTAAGACTGGAGACAAAAACATCTCTAGCGAAGCTGATGAAAATACCTTAAAGGTACAACTGGTAACTTGGGGTGGATATGCTCCCGGATTATATTTTAATGAAGGTGCGCAAGCGAATCTTAGATCTAGGTTTTATAAAGAATATGGATTTAAAGTAGAATTCAAATTAGAAAATGATCTACTTAATGCAATGGATGCTTGGATTGCTGACGAATACGATGTGATCGTACAAACAGCAGATGCATTCCCATTATACACTGCACCAGATGAGTTGAGGGCTTTAGAACCTAGAGCATTTATGCAAGTAGATTGGTCAAGAGGTGGAGATGCAATTATCGCAAAAAGAGGTATCAATTCTATCAATGATTTAAAAGGAAAAACAATTGCCGTAGCAACACCTTCTCCTGCACAGACACTTTTAGCGTATAGTTTAGAAGCAGCAGGATTAAGTTATGATGATGTCAAAGTAGAAAAAACAACGGACAACCTAAAAGCTGCCGAATTATTCAAAACTAAGGATGTCGATGCTGCAGTAGTATGGAGTCCAGATGATATCCTTGCTACTAGAGATGTGCCTGGATCTAAAATATTATTGACCACAGTTGATCAGAGTCACATAATCGGTGACATCATGCTCGCTAAGCAATCGACGATCAATAAGAAAAGAGATATGTTTCACGGATTCTACGAAGGATGGATGAAAGGTGTAGCCGAGTTAAAAGAACCTGCAAATCAAAACAAAGCAGCAAAATACTTAGCAGAATTAAATGGTCTTGGTGTAGAAGATGCAAAAGGAATGATGCAAACCATCTATTGGACAAATCACGGAGACAACGAAAATTTCTTTGGATTAAATGCATCATATAAAGGGCAAAAAGGTCAAGATCTTTATGGAAAAATGGCACAAAAATTTGTAGAAACTGGAGATGCTGAGAAGTTAGCTCCTAGTTGGAGATCTGTAATATACACTGGTGCCGTTACTGCTGCAAAATTATCAGGACCACAACATGACCCTGAAAAAGGAAAACGGTTTACTCCCGTTACAAAAGCAGAAACCAATGCAGCACCTGTAGCTACAAAACCAGTATCGATCAGTTTTGCTACTGGAAAACACAATCTAGATGAAAATGCAAAAACGATCATTGATTTACAATTTGCAAATACGGCAAAGTCATTTGCCAATATGAAAGTCAGAATAGAAGGGAATACAGACAATGTAGGATTGAGAAAGATGAACATGGAGTTATCTAAGAAAAGAGCGCAATCAGTAGCCAATTACCTCAAAGGAGAATATGGCATGGATAACAATAGATTCATTATCGTAGGTAACGGTCCAGATAATCCTGTAAAAGGATGTGAGACCAATGCAACAGATGATTGTAAAGCAAAAAATAGAAGAACAGAATTTAAATTAATCTCTGTTCAATAATTTTTTAATCTAGCGCAGAGATATGTCATGGATGTTTAAGCTTCGAGGCACTTATACTCGCCGACAAGCATTAATTTTTGGGAAAATAGGATTTTGGATAACCTTGATAATATGGTATCTCCTAACTATGGGAGAAGACCCAATAGTTCAATCTGGAATCGTTCCAAGTCCATTGACAATTATGCCTGCGTTTGATGATTTATATTATGACAATTCGCTAATAAAAAACCTTACTTTATCCTTAGGATATAATTTTGGAGGTTATATAAAAGCGATACTTATTTCGATACCTGTAGCATTTGTGATTGGATTATATCCGATTGCAAATGCTATGTTTCAATCTCAGATTGACGCCTATAGATTCATTCCTCTAACCGCAGTGACAGGAATATTTTTAATCGCTTTTGGTATCGGTACGGAGATGAAAATCAACTTCCTTGCATTCGGTATAATGATATACCTCATCCCGATTATTATTCAACGTATTAAGGAGGTTAAAGAAGTATATATCAAAACTGTGTACACCATTGGTGCAACTGATTGGCAGACTATAAAAACAGTGTACATCCCGTCAGTGCTTTCTAGATTAATGGATGACCTCAGAGTATTGACGGCAATCTCATGGACCTACATTATTGTTGCAGAAAACCAAGCCAGTCAAGGTGGGTTAGGAACATTACTTTTTACGTCTAAACGGATGGGTAGACCTGACAAGATATTCGCCATATTACTTATTTTAATCATCATTGGGATAATCCAAGATCGATTATTCGTTTACTTAGACAAGAAATTATTTCCACATAAATATCAAGTAAAAGACAAGTATTCTGAAAAAATCAAAGATCCAAGTTTGTTTGAAAACACCTTTGATTTTGGAATGATGATTACTGGATGGATCCTATTAGGCATCTATCTTATTCTGGCAATAAATGAATTTTTGGGATTTTTAGGAAATATAAAATTGCTTGATTATCTCTTTGAGGATACGGTATGGGTAGTGCATTTTATATTCTTATCCATTCTCGTTTATAAAGCTTATAAACTGTACAATAGTCAAATCAATAAAGTGAAAAAACCTATCGCCGCATGAGTCTTTTTGTAGATAATCCTAATCAGAAGAATATCATAGAAATGCAAGGCATAGGCCAAAGCTATGACGGTGGTAATAACTGGATTATAGATGGCTTAGATTTTATCGTAGAAGACAAACCCAATCAAGGACAATTTGTAGTCATACTTGGAATGTCTGGTTGTGGAAAATCAACCATCTTAAGATATGTAGCAGGACTGCAAGAACCGACAAAAGGAACCGTAAAACTCAATGGTAAATTGATAGATCCTTCTCAGCGTGTGAGTATGGTTTTTCAACAATATTCTTCTTTGCCTTGGATGACAGTTTTGGATAATGTAGGATTAGCGTTACGATATCAAGGCGTGAGTAAAAAAGAACGTGATGAGCGTGCGATGGAGATGATTGAGCTGGTGGGACTAAAAGGTCATGACTGGAAATATGCACAGTATCCAACTTTGTCAGGTGGACAATTACAGAGAGTTGCAATAGCAAGAAGTTTATTGGCAAATCCTGAAATTTTATTAATGGATGAGCCATTTGGTGCATTGGATATCAAAACAAGATTGCAAGTACAAGACCTATTAACAGCTATCTGGCGAAAATTTAATTCCACGATTATATTCGTGACGCATGACATCTCAGAAGCTGTTTACCTTGCTGATGACATTTATATTATGAAGTCTCAACCGTCGACTTTTGTAAAACACATTCCTATTGATTTACCCATAGAACGCAATAGATTTACCAAGCGTGATCCTCAATACATTAAGTTGGTACATCAAGTAGAAGATGCTATGATTGAGGTTGCTGAGATGGGGTA
>JAHDBF010000010.1:32949-38793 GCA_020630525.1 Saprospiraceae bacterium | reverse complement strand
CCTTCTTGACCATATCTTGTTAGGTCTGCAAGATTGGTTATTACTTCGATTCTTTCGATATCATTTGGGTTTATCAAATTATTTGCCCTTGCATAATCTCTTCCAATAGGATTTCTATTGATATAAATAAATGGTCTTGTATCCGATGTGAGGCTACTCGACCCCCTTAATTCTAGCCTTATGTTAGGATCGACACCTGTTACTCTCACGTTAGAATTTCCTCGAATATAATCTGCTAAACTACTGTAGTGAACGACTTTTTCTTTTTTATAATCCTCGTTGCTTGTAGTTTTATTTGTTGTGGAGCAACTGAATAATATCATCATAGAAATTATGAAAGTAATTGTGATATTGTAGTACATGACTTATTTTTTTTATAAATATACTATAATTTAAAGCGTAAAATCTAGTATTGAAAGTCATAGATGTGATCTTCTCAGGGCGTAAATCTAGCGTTTAAAAATGACAATACTGATGATATTTATTACGGTTAGAGTTGGATGTTTTTTTAAAAAAATAGAACATATTATGTTTTGGCATAATGTTTGAATTAAAAGAAGTAACCTAACAACTGTTAAAACCAAAAAAAGACTTGCCCTTGGGCAAGTCTTTTTCTTTTTATGATTCTATTATCTTTTAATTACACATTTCCTAATTATTTGCAGATCGGAACACAGTCTCATGTTCGTAGTCTCTGAAGTCTACTTGCGTTATTCCGGAAACACCTTTTTCTTGCATAAATACACCATAAATAGTATCTACAGAAGCCATTGTTGACTTATTGTGTGTTATGATTATGAACTGAGAACGTTCAGAAAATTCTCTGATCAACTTCGTAAATTTTTCGATATTGTGATCATCCAATGGTGCGTCAACTTCGTCAAAAATACAGAATGGTGCTGGCTTTAGTAAATACAACGCAAAGAGCAATGCTGTTGCAGTAAGCGTTGATTCTCCACCAGAAAGCTGTTTTAATGTTTTCGGTCTTTTCCCTTTTGGACGTGCAACGATTTCGATTTCTGAATCAAGAGGATTTTCAGTGTCTTTCAACACAAGATCACAAGTATCATCTTCTGAGAATAGGCTTCTAAATACGTCTTTGAAGTGTATATTTACTTGATTAAATGCCTCCATAAATTGAGCAGATGCAGAATCTTGAATCTCTGTTATAGTCTCTAAGAGCGATTTTTCTGCTTCTAAAATATCGTCACGTTGTCCAGCTATATTCTCATATCGTTCCTGAACCTCTTCGTAGGCTTGTACCGCAAGTGGATTTATTTCTCCATAGTTTTCTATTCTTTTTCTAAGTCTAGAGACTTTTTCTTCCACTTCAGGATTAATTTCTTGTTCTTCAACGGTTGTAATGATTTGTTGAATTTCAGATTTTTCCAGTTGGAACTCAATGCTTAATCTTTCTTTGATACCCTGTAAATCAAAATGCAATGATTGGAGGTCAGATTTTTGCTCGTTTACTTTTACTTGTTTTTCGTTTAATGTTCTTCTTAGTTTTTGAACATGATTTTCTTTTTCATTGATTCCAGATTTTTCATTAAAGTAATCTTGTTCGGATAAGTTTAACGAAGATTCCATACCTTGTTTCTGAGCGTATACAACTTTGAGTTGCTCTTCAAAAACGGTAGACTTTTCGTCGCAAGCAATAAGTTTTTGCTTTAACTCTTGGAGCTCTTTTACATTGGCATCTTTATCTATTTCTAATCGTTGAATTCTTTGTGTTTTAAATTCTAAGTCTTGATTAAGTTGTTCTAAAAGATTTTGTTGTCTAAGTAAAGCAATGTTGCTTTCATTGTGTTTTTGAGAAAGTCCTTCTGCTTGAATTCTTATTTTTTCTAATTCTCCACTACTCTGCTCTATTTCTGCTTTTAATGTTTCTAACAATTGTTTTGCTTCGACTTTTTCATTTGCCAAAGTTTCCATTGTTGTGTTTAGTTCACTGATTTCATTTTCAGCAGTAGATTTATTTTCTTGCAGTTGTAATAAGTTTCTTTCGTAAACTTCAAGATTGGTTTCTGATTGAATTTTTTCTTTGGTGTATAATTCAATCTTGTTGTTTAATTGTTGGATTTCATTTTTAGAATCTACTAATGCAATTTCAGATTTCTTTTGTTCTAATTCTTCAATTTCTTTCTTAAGTTCATTGATTTCTTTTTCGAGTTTGCCAATTTTCTTTTCGATTTTTTCGAGACCTTTTTTCTGACCGATTTTCTTTCCTTCAAAAAGTCCTACCGATCCACCTTTTAAACTTCTTTTATCGAGTGTAAATCTACCTTCTTTGTCAATAATTGTTACTCCATTAATCTGATTGAACATGTTATCGTCCCAATTGTCAACGAAGTAAACATCGTTCAGCAAGTAGTTTACGAGTGGCTTGTACTTGTCTTCAATTTCTAATACATCTTGTGCTTTTATAGCTCCTGGTATTGAGCAACTGATTTGTGGAGTATCACTTTCGATTTGGTCAAGAATAAAGAAATTAGATTTTCCTTTTTGCGAAGCATTCAACAGAGAAACAGCAGACATCGCTTGTTTGTAATCTTCACAAATAAAGTAATTTAAGTATGGTTCTAGAAATACTTCTAAGCCACCTTTATAAGCATCTTGGCAATCAAATATATCAGAGAATAAAACCGCTTTATCTTTCCATTTTTCTACAATAAATTTAGAAGATTCAGGAAACCCTTCTAAGTTATCGATCATACCTTTTAGAAGGTTGTACTCATTTTGTTTTACTTCTTTTTGTTTTTGAATTTCTAATAAGTCTCTATTTTTTTCTTCGATTTTTACTCCAATCGCGTCAAGCTTTTCTTGTGCCTCTTTAGCAGTATTGATTAAGCCATCACGTTTTTCTGTTGCTCCATTTATTTCTGCATCAAGTTTTTGAAATTGCGTGGTTAAGGTTTCTTTATTTTGGTTTATTTCTGCATTCTGTGCATCAATGTATGTGATTTGTTTGATGTTACGTTCAAGATCATTTTTAGCAAGAATTTCTCTTTTTTCTAAACCAAATAACTTTTCTTCATACTCTTGCAACATCGCTGATTTACCATCGGCTCCACCATCCAGAGTAGTTAATATAGATTTGATCTTATCATATTCTTCCTTAGCCAATGCATAGGCAGATTGCAAGCTTAGCAATGCAGTTTGCTCTTCGGTGCATCTATGGTTTATTGGATCAATTTGCGATTGTAATTGGGTTATTTCACCAGAGATTTCAGCCAATGCATTTTCTAATTTCACTATAGATTGTTGGCTAAAACCAAGTTCTTGTTGGTTAATTTGTTTTTGGTTTTCAATGACACGGATTTTATCTACCAGTTCATTAAATTCTTTTTGATTTTTACTGAGATCTTGTTCTTTGTTAAGACTATCAACTTTGGATTTTTCTAGTTCAGATTCTAGTTTGAGAACATTGTTTTTTAAGTCTCTATAATTGTCTTCTTCTTCGTTAATTTTCTTTTTTAGGTCATGAATCTTTTGGTCCTTTTCCTTATAAGTACTTGCATAAAGAGAGATACTGAGCGACTTGTATTGCTCTTTTATCTCATAAAATCGTTTTGTCCTTTTGGCTTGTTTTTCAAGCCTTTTCATATTTTGATCTAATTCGTGTAAGATATCTTTAACACGTTCTAGGTCTGCTTGAGTACTGTTTAACTTAAGGAGTGTTTCTCGTTTTCTTATTTTAAATTTAGAAATTCCCGCTGCCTGCTCAAACATTTTTCGACGAGAATTATCCTTATCTAAGAGAATATCCTCTACCATTCCCAATTGGATAATGGCGTATGAATTAGAGCCAATTCCTGTATCTATAAATAAGTTTTGAATGTCTTTTCTTCGACAAGTAACGCCATTTAGTCTGTATTCGCTATCACCACTTCTGTATACAACTCTCCCAATTTCTACCTGCTTATAATCAGTTGGAAGTAGATTTCTTGTATTGTCGAATACTAAGGAAACTTCTGCCACCGCAGATTTCTTTTTGGCTTTTGTACCGTTGAATATGACATCAGTCATGGTATCCAGACGTAAATTTCTGGTTTTTTGCTCTCCCAAAACCCACTTCACTGCATCCACGATATTGGATTTACCAGATCCATTAGGACCGACTATACCAATGACTTGTTCGTCAAAAGCTATTCGAGTATCATTCGCGAAACTCTTAAAACCTTTAATTCGTAGTTCTTTTAATCGCATAGCCCGCAAAGATATTGATTAAAGCTATTTAATTTAAAAATGGCTTAAGAATTAGTCAATTGTTGATATCTTATTGATAACTATTGGGTTAATTTGGAAATCATATTCTGATAAATAATTATATGAAGTGAATGAACATCAATTTAGTTGAAAACTTTTAGGCTATTTAATATTTTATGCATTCAAATTTGTTAAATACATCATGTATTTTCTACCAATAATCTGTATAACATATAGGATTTTGGCTAACATTCAATCATTCAAAATGAGATGATCATCTTACTAAAAACTGTGATACTATCATATGATTATATTTCATATATAAACGATATCTTGCAACAATATTTAAGTACTCGACTATCTTTGTATTGTGAATAAATTAGTGCCGAAAATTTTAGACGAAGAATTTAGAGATGTGCTTAATGTCTTAGAAAATGAGCCCAATCATTTATTCATAACAGGACGAGCAGGATCAGGAAAATCTACCCTTCTACAACTGTTTAAAAAAACAACAAAAAAGAAAACTGTAGTTGTCGCACCGACAGGTGTTGCTGCACTTAATGTGAAAGGTCAAACCATTCATTCTTTCTTTAGGTTTCCGCCCAAAATGATGCAACCTAACGAAATTCGCAAACTAAAAAATCACAGACTTTACAAAAATCTGGAAGTTATTATCATTGATGAGATCTCTATGGTACGCGCAGATGTGATAGATAACATTGATCGTTTTCTGAGGGTAAATCGAGATTTGGATATTCCTTTTGGCGGTGTAAAATTGATCTGTTTTGGAGATTTGTTTCAGTTGCCACCTGTCATAGCTTCAGGTTTTGAACGACAATATTTTACTTCTGTCTATGATTCTCCTTATTTCTTTTCGGCAAAAATTTTTAGTCAAGGTGCCGATTTAAAAATGATAGAATTAAATAAAGTTTATCGTCAAACTGAGCAATATTTTGTAAAGCTCTTAGATCGGATTCGTCTAAAATGCATGGATCAAGAAGACTTAGACTTATTAAATGAAAGAAATACTGCTGAGTATAATACCGATGAATTATACATCAATCTATGTAGTACTAACGCTACTGCAAAAACACTAAATCAAACAAAACTACAAGAACTAGATACGCCTAACGTTATTTTTACGGCAGATATAAAAGGACATTTTAGTCCCAACAATTATCCTACTGATGCAAATCTTGTGCTTAAGAAAGGTGCACAAGTTATGTTTGTCAAAAACGATCCTCAAAAGAAATTTGTAAATGGGACGATAGGAAAAATCATTGAATTTGATGACGCGATCATAAAAGTACTCGTCGAAGAAAATGAAAGATCATTGGTCATCGATGTAGAAAAAATGGAATGGGAATTGGTAAAATATGCCATCGACAAAGAAAATCCAACAAAGTTTACTACAGAAGTTTCCGGCACATTTAATCAATACCCTTTAAAACTGGCTTGGGCAATGACTATACACAAAAGCCAAGGAAAAACATTTGAGAAAATCGTAATAGATTTGGGTCGCGGCGCTTTTGAGTTTGGACAAACTTATGTTGCATTAAGTAGGTGTAAAACTCTTGGCGGGATCGTATTGAAAAACAAGCTTAAGCCCAGTGACATCATGATTGATGAAAAAGT
>JAHDBF010000010.1:0-32849 GCA_020630525.1 Saprospiraceae bacterium | reverse complement strand
TTTTTCAATTCCTGACTATCATTCATTCTTCTTACAAATGACTTTTATTTATGGGTAAACATATTTGCTAAATACCTTAGCGTAATGAGAATCTAATGTCAATTTAGTTATTTCATCATATTTAATTTGGTACGGTTCTTTTTCAAATTTACCTTCTGCGTTAAAAAACAAAAATTCTATTCCATCACTCTTAACTTCCGTAACTCCCCCAATATGAAAAATTCTGTTCTTCGACATTTCTGTTTCGATAATGATACAATCAGAATTTATACTTTTAAATACCTGCTTCCAATTTTTAAGATTTGGACTAGAAACTTTTTTAATAGATTTAATCGCTTTTTCTTGTTCCAAGATGTGATTATAGAACTTATCACTTTTATTAAATTTTACTTTTTTGATATGCTTAGCAGGGAAAATTATAGTTTCGACAAAAGCAAAATCTTCTATAGATAATAGTTGGACTAATTCATCGGAATAATTGTGGATATAACCATTTTCCATCTCTGAATAATAATCAGCATTGTATTTTCTCTTTATCCTTAAGTATTCTTGGGTATTTTTCTTTAATTCTAAAATTGATTTTATTTTTTTATTCATTTTTTACTTTTTATTTTTCTAATAATATAAACCCTACATCCTTACAAACCGCCTTACTATATTAGCTCCATCAACAACTAGACGGATATAATATACGCCAGATTCTAATCTAGAACAATCTATACCACGATCTAATAATTCAGGGTTAAAATTCTCAATTAAACTTCCATTATTGTTAAACAATTGTACTTTTTCGATATCGAAAAATGAAGTCTCTATGTTAATTAAATTATTGGTTGGATTTGGGGAAATGCTAATTTCCTGAGCAGTGACTTCTTCAGAAATCTCGCTCAACAATTCAGCACCTACTCTACCCGTCACCATTAATGTTTCAATCCCCAAAGAGTCCACTGTTCTATTTTCATTAAACTCAATTATCGAATATTTTTCTTCAGCACTAATAAACTTATAAGTAGTATTCTGATTTTCACCAAAAAAATCACTATCACCACCTAAAAAAGGACTGGCATCAATCCAAGTCAAAAAACCAAATACAGACAATCCTACTTCAATTTTTATTTCTGTGGTAACCACTTCTTCGACTTTCAAAACTTCATAATTATTTCCTAACACATTAAGTGTTCCCCAAGCATCTGCTTCTTCAGACTTATCATATTCAAAAGTCAATCTTATAGAGTCCAATGTTGCTCCCGGAATCGGCAATTCAAAATCTAATGAATCCAATTGTGGGATCTGATCAGCGCCGATTTGCCCTCTAATCCTAAAGTCATCTTGAAATTTTTCGGTGTAATTAAATGGTGTTTTTATATATAAAAAAGGCTCCTCTAGTGCATTGTCAATCTCAACCTCAAAACCACCAAAATTGCTCACATCAACACCCAAAATCTCTACATTATTTTCTGTTCTAATAGCTGCTGCATTAAACCCGAAAAGACTTACAATCATATTTGCTTCTGGAAACTCTTCCTGTAATGTAGTACCTTCAATTTCTTCGAAAGCCGTTTCTGATGTACCTCCAAATTCAAAATTATCGTAATTCCAAGTTAAGTCCTCTCCTTTGAGTTTGTAGGTACTTGTATCTCCAAAGTTTACAAAATTTGTATATTGGAGTACATCTCCAACATTTGGTAAAGTATTATTGCCTATAGTTATTTGCGCATTTACCAATATTGTTAAGAAAAGTAAATTTACGATGATTAATAATACCTTCATATTGTGTTTATTAGCGATATTCTGATTGAATAGAAGATAAATATACATCAATTAACAATTATCATAAATATTTGATAAATTAGTGAGTAAATCAAAACTGAAATAAAGTGGCAAAATCAAAGAAAAGACAAAAACAAGAAGTTAAAAACAGAGCGGAAGAAAAGCAGTTTTTTAGGATTACATTGATTATTACTGCAATCTTATTGGTAATTATGTTTTGGTATTTCCAATCCAATAGCTAAGTATAACTATACTTTTACATGAAATTAAACTTAGATATCTCTGTTCCTAGTTCGCAGGAATGGATCGATGCAGTAATGTCAGATTTTGATGCCTTTTTACAGGATCATGCTGATTGTGAACGTAAAGCCAGTGCAATGGCAATGAGTTTTGTGGCTAAATATCCGGATAGGATCGAAATAATTCCAGAGCTTATCGAAACAGGCGTGGAGGAACTCGAACATTTTCAGCAGGTTTATGCTTTGATGGCTTCCAGAGGTATCCAATTGCAACATAGTATTGGAGAAGATATTTATATGAAGCAATTGATCAAAAAATGTCATTCTGGACGTGAAGAACGATTTATGGACAGGCTTTTGATCGCGTCAGTCGTAGAAACTAGAGGTGCTGAAAGGTTCAAATTGGTTGCTGAAGCGCAAACCGATCCTGAATTAGCAAAATTTTATAAAACACTTTGGGTTTCTGAAGCAAAACATGGGCATATATTCGTAAAAATGGCATTAAATTATTTTGAAAAAGAAACGGTTTACGAACGATTGGCTTGGTGGGTAGCACAAGAAGGTGAGATAATAAATGGCTTAGATATCAGGCCAGCTTTGCATTAATTGGGAAAATGTTTTATTGGATTTGTGCATCTAGCATCCTATAATGCTCTAGTGCAGATGCTTCATTTTTGAAAGTCAAACCGCTTTCTCTTAATAATTCAAATTCATTAACGACAGTAATAATTGGTTTATCAAAATAAATATTGTCTCTCATATAATGCACATACTTCATCAGGATAAAAGCATCAAATTTTTGATAAAAACGCTTTTTGAAAAGCTCAAAACTTGAAGCATTCTCCCTACATTCGTTTAATTTTTCTTGAATCATAAATTCGTTAATAAAATAATTTATAGCATGATTATTCCAATTGTAACTATCTAGTAAATTAGGAAATAGATTAACGTTTTGATGATAATATTTATCTAATAAATCAGAAAGATTCAACAGAGGAATAAAACTCTTAGGATCATAAGAACTGAATATTTGATTACTAGATAACATTGTTCCTATCGCTCTTCCAGTTCCAAAAGGCACGCGATCACTTTCTCGAGAAGAAGGGAAAACCAATGGTTCTTCTATAGATCCACATTTGTTTTTAGCAATAAATTTATGCAGAAAATAGAAGTCTTCTCCAGCTTTAGAAACAGGCATTCCACCCTCTTGTGCGTAAGCATATGCACGCACTCCCATGGCACTACCGACTGTTTGAATCGCAAAAGGTAATCCAACAAATGCTTGGATCTGAATAAAATATCTTAAATGCAATTCATACTTTATAATAGCCAATTTTTGATTCTGATCAGAAGGATGCTTGTGTTCAAAACCTATAGAAACCGCATCCAATTTTTGGTATTTTTCAAACCAATCAATGATTTTTTCGATGTAATTATGCTTGACTGGCGAATCGGCATCTAAGCAAATGATAAGCCCATTTTTATCCATCGAATGCCAACGTCTCAAGGCTTCATCCATTCCTATTTTCCTTGCTAAACCGACGCCAGCTTTCTTTCTTGGTAAATCAAATGCGCGTAATAATAGCAGTGGAAAATCTAATGCACTTTTCAACTGTTCTAAACAATCAAATAACTTTTGGTTCTGGAATTTTATCTTTTCGTCGTCATTTATTCCATGATTAATGACAATGATGACTTCAAAGATATAATTGGCACTCTGATCAACTAAGCTAAAAAGTACCTCTTGCACACTTTCCAACGTCTCATTAAAAGCAGGAATAACGATAATCATTGCCAAATCAGAATCTGGAGAATCGAATATTTGAGGTGAATCAAAATAAGTTCTTCTTTCTAAATATTGATTGATGACTTTCTTTTGTTTTAGTTTATTTTTGTCCATAATTAGTATGACACAATCTGCTTTATCTGCACAAAATATTCAATTTATTACAGCTACGCACTTTTTGGGTAGCATTGAATTGTACGCCTATTACTTTCTAGGTGAAGTTGTTTGGGAAGCAAATGAAAATTATCAAAAAAGATCAATTAGGAATCGGTGTAATTTTCGTTCTTCAAATGGAATATTGGGTTTTTCGATACCGTTGCAAAAAGGAAAACATGAAAAGCTCAACATTCGATCGGTAAAAATCGCTTATGATGAGGATTGGGTAAGTAACTTTAAGCAAACTGTAATGACCTGCTATCAATCCGCCCCTTATTATGAGTTTTATGTAAATCAAATTTTTGCTGTTGTAGAAAAAAGACATGTACATTTATGGGATTTGAATAGAGAATTGCATTTAAAAATATTAGGATTCTTAAAATGTGAATGTACATTCAACGTAAGTGAATCATGGATAATGGAATATCCAAAAGAAGTAATAGATTTAAGGTTTCAGAAAGATTGGGATAAAACCAATTACACTTATAATCAGGTGCCATTTGGAACTATAGGATTTATAAAGGGTTTAAGTATATTAGACTTAATTTTTTGTGCTGGACCCGAAGCAATATTAACTATAAATCATATTATGCTTCAAATTTTAGCAAGTAATAATTTGATGATTGAAAAAGAATAAAATGTCAGAATACATTGTATCCAAAGAAGTAGAATCATATAATTTAAAATTAGAAGACACTGTTGACTCATTACTACAGATTACAAAAAAAATTGGACATGAGGAACTGAGTATAACTGTTGGTGATGTTAAAGATAGGATACGTGACCCGTATATGTTTGTAATCGTCGGGGAAGTAAAAGCTGGAAAAAGCAGTTTTATTAATGCCTTATTAGACAGCAAAGAAGAGATTTGCAAAGTGGCGCCTTCTCCAATGACAGATACTATACAACAGATTGTATATGGAGAAAAACATCAGATCACAGAAATTAATCCCTACTTAAAACGTATCGAAGAACCGATAGAGATTTTAAAAGAAATTGCCATTGTCGATACGCCGGGAACAAATACCATAATAGACCATCATCAAGAGATCACTGAAAAATTTATCCCTTCATCAGATTTGATTGTTTTTGTTTTTGAAGCAAAGAATCCGTATCGACAATCGTCTTGGGAATTTTTTAATTTTATAAATGAAGAATGGCATAAGAAAATCATTTTTGTATTGCAACAAAAAGACTTGATGGAGCCTGATGATCTTATCGTAAACATTAACGGAGTAAAAGAACAAGCCATCAAAAAAGGCATCTCCAATCCTAACGTATTTGCAGTATCCGCTAAACAAGAATTGGAGGACAAAAAAGAAATAAGTGGATTTAAAGATGTGCGAGGATACATCCTCAATAATATCACAGGAGGAAAAGCACCTTATCTCAAACTAAACAACAATGCATCTACCGCATTAAATATCAATGAAAAAATCTACAGTGGAGTCATTGTCAGAAAAAAGCAATACGAAGCTGATGTTATGTTCCGTGAAGACATAAAAAAAACACTGAATGAACAAGAAGTAAGAACAGTGAGACAGATAGATACATTAGTAGAAAGCCTATTAACTACTTATGATAAAATCACTACAGAAAAAGAAATGGAGATAAAAGAAGGTTTAGGGTTTTTCTCCTTAATTAAACGGTCTTTTAGTTCAATGGTAGGTGGAAATCAAAATGCAAAACAATGGCTAGATGGATTATCAAAAGACTTAGAATCTAACTTAAACAACGCACTAAGAGAGAAGCTAAACAATGGTGTCATTGACATCGCGGAGAGCATTCAAGATATGGGAAAAATCGTTGATGCAAAAATTAAAAACAGCCAAACAATCTTGCGAGACGATCATGAAATCTTTGCTGACATTGCAGAAAGGCGCGCAAATGTACTGAGGGATTTACAAAAAACATTTTCGGGGTTCTTGTCTAAATCTGAAAATTTTTATGATGAGCGATTATTAAGTGAAAGCAATAACCTTGCACCGAATATGGCTGCAGGTGGAGGAATTGCCATTGTCGGAGTGATATTAGCAGCAGTTACTAACGGTATGGTATTCGATATTACGGGAGGTATCTTAACAACTATAGGTTTAACCTTTGCAGGTGTCACCATCGGCTTGAAACGAAATAAAATTGTTGGTGGATTTAAAGAAGCAATCGCAAAAGGTAGGAAGAAAATCGAGAGAGATGTTCTAGAGAAACTGACTGGATATACGTCAAAGATTAAAGCCAGAATCGATGACAATTTTTTCAACTTTGATAAGCTACTTAAAGAAGAAGATCAAACTATCCAATACTTAGATAATGAATATGCGCGTATTGACAAAGAACTAAAAGAAGTAAAAACAACTCTCGAAAAACACTTGTCTTAAAATGGCAAAAAAATATGCCATTATTGACATAGAAACTACTGGTGGTGTTGCTAAACGTGATCGGATCACTGAAATAGCCATTGTAATTTCTGATGGAAAAAAAATCTTGGACCAATATGACACATTAATTAATCCAGGCATAAGCATACCTTATCACATTACTCGGATTACTGGCATAACAGATGACATGGTTGCTGATGCACCAAGGTTTCATGAAGTAGCAAAAAAGATTGTCGAAATGACAGAAGACACAATCTTCGTTGCACACAATGTTAGTTTTGATTATGGATTTATCCAAAATGCATTTGCCTCATTGGGATATAGCTTTAGCAAACGTAGACTGTGTACCGTTAAAATGAGTAGAAAGACTTTTCCAGGACTCAAATCTTATGCCTTAGGTAACTTGATAAAACATTTTAACATACAAGTCAACAACAGACACAGAGCATTAGATGATACTTTAGCAACGACAATCATCTTTCATAAAATAATAGAAACAAGTCCTGAAAATGCGACTGATAAATTTGTAAGAATAGCCATAGATTATTCTAAACTTCCAGAAGGAATCGATAAAGCATTAATACACAACTTACCAACGCTTTGTGGTGTGTATTACATGTCTGACGCAGACAAACAACTCGTATATATCGGAAAAAGTATAAACATCCAAAAAAGAATAAAGCAACATTTTTCTAAGGTGAATTCTAAATCTGGAAAGATGATGCAACGTGTCCGCAAGATACATTATGAATTAACCGGTAGCGAATTAATTGCATTGCTAAAAGAAGCAAAAGAGATTAAAGAAAACAAACCAGAAATAAACATTGCACTAAAAAACACAGACTACCCTTACTGCGTATACGTCAAAGAAAATCCAGATGGATATCTTTCTATACTGAGTGGAAAAATCTCTAAAAAAATAGAAAAAGACTATCAAATAATAAAGCAGATAAGCAGCCTACACCATGCTAAATCTAGTGTCGATGCCATCACATCTAATTTTGGTTTATGTAAAAAAATCAATAAGCTTGAGAAAGGTTATGGCTCTGGACCATGTTTTGACCATACATTGGAGAAGTGTGCAGGCGCGTGTATTGGATTAGAGGATCACATCTCATATAATGAGCGTATCATAGAGGCGTTATCTCTCGATGAAGAGGTAGTAAAATCTAATTTTTTCATAATTGATGCTGGTCGTTCGCCTGGTGAAAAATCTGTCGTCTTAGTAGAAGAAGGAAACTATAAGGGTTTTGGATTTATTTCTGATGAAGATAGTTTTCTCGGTGTGGAGGAACTGAAAGAAGCTATAGATTATGTTGCATTTGATAAGCAATATAATCAGATCATTAATACTTACTTAAGCTCAAATAGTGTGCTTAAGATTTTAGAATTTTAATAATATACTTCTAGCGTTATATAAGTGGTATTAAAAAGAAATTGAAATGAAAATTAAAATATTTATAATCCTAATAGGCATTATTGCCGCATCATGTAAACAACAAACAAATCCTACATCTGACTTTGTACACTCAATTCCAGGAGTAAGCAAAGAAAAACCATTGACTGAAAAACAATTAGAAAAAGTAAAATTTATCCAAGAAACTTTTAAAGAAGTATATTCTGTATCATTAAACCAGACCATTGCAAATTTTGAACGCAATGAAAATCCAGAACAAGAAATAAATATATGGATGGATCTAGCGAATGCATTTACAAGCTTTGCTAATAAAAATATAGGAATAGAAAAACGAGAAGCACGACAAGAAGCATTTCAGCTGTTGATAAATAGATCTATGCTTCCTGAAAAAGAAGCTATTGCAGAAACTAAAACAAATATCCTGACAACTAATGAGATTGAAGAAATATTAGCGCTTTATAATTCAAAAGCAAATCCAATAAATGTTACCAAGTAATAAATACACGCATATTCTAAATCTATTACAACCCAAAAGCTATAATTGAATGGACTGAAAATTTGTACTAAACAAAATACTGAATCAACCTACTATTTCATAGGTTTCTGTCATATTCCCCTCAAATAATGTTAAAATGCAAAAGCAAAGCAGCGTTTTATAGCATTTCAGACATTTATATTAATAAGCACGACAAGAAAAGTCATTTGTTGTGATATTTGCGTTAATTACAATGCATTATTTTACATAATTAATATTTCGCAGTATATTTAATAACAAAATACACTTCCAATGAAAAAATTTATACTTCCCACAATCCTAATTACATTAGTATTTTTGCTTTCAAACTTCACTATTAAAGATGTTAGTAATACAAGTAATTTTATTTTTACCATCCTTAATGAAAGCCCTAATTTGCCTGATAGTCCCTTTGACTATACTGAAATAACGTTTCCCGATCACCTTACTAGACCTGATCCCGATCCTGTAGGCTACGAACGTGGTTTTATAAATACCAATGCCTTTGAATTTATAGACAATGATATTGCGACGCTAGGCCGAGTATTGTTTTACGACAAAAAGCTGTCTGCAATGGAAGATATTTCTTGTGGCTCATGTCATAATCAATCTGAATCATTCGCTGAAAACAAACCACTTTCTGAAGGTGTACAAGCACTTACTAAACGTAATTCCATGCATTTAAATGATTTGGGTTGGACCAATAATTCTCACTTTCTTTGGGATCTTAGAGAAACCGATCTCAAGAAAATGATACGTTTACCGCTACTTGATGAAAATGAAATAGGTGCAAACATGGATGACGTTGTCTTTAAGCTAAATGACACAGAGTATTACCCAGAATTATTTACGAATGCTTTTGGAGACAGTAATATAAATGAAGAAAGGATAATCATTGCATTGGAAAATTTTATTGGCTCAATGGTTACATTCAACAGTCGTTTTGACGAACAAGCGAATGCAGAATTTATTGATTTTAATGAGAAGGAACTATTAGGATTAGAGCTATTCTCAGTTAACTGTGCCTCTTGTCATGTTGAGGGAAAACCAGATCCTTTTGGGTTTTTCATTGGTGGCCCTGATGTTGAGGTAGATTCTGTGATGATAGAAGAATTTGCAAATATGGACATATTAGAATTCTTCCCTTTTATGTTTAATAATGGGCTGCCAGCTACTGATGATGATTTGGGAGCAGGAGAATGGAGTGACAATTTTAATCATTTGTTTAAAGTACCTACGCTTAGAAATATTGCACTTACTGGACCTTACATGCATGATGGCAGATTTGAAACGCTAGAAGAGGTAATTGATTTTTATAGTACTGATCCTGAACCTGGAGAATGGGATTTTGGATTTATTCCTCCTGGAGGTTTTGGCTTTTCTGAAGAAGAAAAAGATGCCTTAATCGAATTCATGAAAACGCTAACAGATGAATCATTTCTAACAAATGAAATATGGTCTGATCCTTTTGACTTAAGTTCAAGTACAAAAGATGATTATACAATAAAAAATGTTGTTGTCTCCCCTAACCCAATGGGTGAATACGCCAATATTAAATTTGACAATCCAACAAATTTAGAAACAGAAATAAAACTGTATGCCCCAGATGGAAGCTTGTTAAGTACCAATAAAATCACTGGAAATAACTATAGACTTAGTAAAGCTGATTTTAGTTCAGGCATGTACATGTTGAGGATAACTCAGGGAAAAAAAGTATCTACGCAAAAGATTATAGTCAAATAAATCATAAACAGTTAATGTAGGCAGTAAGGATTAAACTTTACTGCCTTTTCTTATTTCAATATACTTGCCTGCATTACTACTGGCTGGTGATCAGAATAATCAAAACCGAGGTCTACGCCAAAAACAGTATCCATTTTCATATTAGGGGAAATATAGAAAAAGTCTATCACCTTCACTTCGGTACTATCAACATCTAGTGGCTCGCCCACACTCCTATTGGTTGGAACGGTGTAGTTTGATACCATTGTCCAATCACTTAAAAAGTCTTGTGTTATGGCCGTTACCTCGGTAGCATTACCATATATATTAGGATTAATTTCATCACGATAATTTAGTGGTCCTTGATTCCAATCACCGCCTATAACTATGTAATTTCCTTTTTTATATTCTGCTTGCAATTCTTTTTCGAGATAATCCAACTGCATCGCTTTTAACTTACCACCTTTATCATAGGCAGAATTATGGGTATTTACTACTACCAATGACTTACCATTTTTGAGCGGGAACCACTGGAAAGCTGCACAACGATCTAAGTGAAAAATTCTGTCTGGCCAAGGGTATTCTCCAGGTAGTTGATAACGCATTGATGTCATAGGCTTAGCTTTAGAAAAACTTGCTAAACCACTTTCTACAGCACCAATAATATTCCATGGCTCTAGCAACGGAACTGGTACACGTCCACTTCTAAAATTAACAGAAAAAACTCCGTTATAATCATCTACAGCATGATCTATTGCACTATACTGATCAATCCAGTAACTACGTTTTGAGGCACGATCAACTTCTTGTAACAAAAGAAAATCATAATCTAAAGAATCTAGAAAATTGGTAACACCAGCTATATTCTTCTTTACATGAGGCTCACTTTCTCTTACGTTTTTTCCAGCTGATGTATAAAACCCTCCACTATCATAAAAGAAAGCTGCTTCTTTTCCAAGACCGCAATACCCTATATTCCAAGTCATAAAAGTAAAACTAGAATCTAAAGGCTCAGCGAAGTTATTTTTTAGTTCTAAATCAATTTTTTCTTCAGGTTGAAAATCGAAAACTGTACCCGATACAAGCACAAAAATCACATATAATATCGGAGCTAAAACGATGAAAAGTAATATCTTTTTGATGGTAATTATTTTATTACAAATATATGCTATTCATCAACGATTATATTAAAAACTCCAATCTCTTTTCCAAGTATCTATAATATCAATACTGAATTTATACTCTGCCTCAATCGGTTCATTATTAGAATTTCCTAAAACTCCATAGACGCCTAATCTCAAGCGACGTCTTGGTCCGATTTTAAAAATTCGTTCGATACCTGCAAATAATTCTTGGTGCGCAAATTTCTCTATTGGAATCCATAGAGACCCTGCACCCACGACAACAGAAATTCTAGTTTTCTTAACCAAAGGAATATTGTTAATCAACGCACCATTGAAATGATGGATCCAATGCGCTTCTACAAATGGCTTATCAGTGACAAGGCTTGTATCCAATACTTGAAAAGAATTTAATGGATCAGAATATAAAAGTGGATCGGATTGTCTAAATTGCTTAATGTCTAAAAATCTTAAATCTTCGGTATTTAAAAAGGTTCCTGCTTTAAAGTTATACTTAGAATTACCGAGCACACCTAAGATTAAATCTTGTTCTATATACCCTTCTATGTAATCAAAATCCACTTCACTATCGAATATTTGTCGCCATCCTTTATTATGACGAATTCCAAAAGTAGGCCATTTACTACCGAGTATCACTTTCCGATCTGGTTCGCGCATATACTTCTGTTTAGGCGTATAACTCAGTGTTAGGTAAGAGATAAAAGCATTATAGCCATCAAATTCAAAGATGCCTTCATCGTCAATAATATCTGTCAAAAAACTGCTCCTATCAATTCCTTCTATAGATTCTCGCCAGTTCTGTTCTACAAACGTAGTGATCCTAAAACCATTGAATAGTTCGATAGAATGCCCCAATTCTATCACTTTATTGAGATAATAATTTGATACATTTAACTGATTAATAAAAGCATCGTACTCATTAACAAGCTTGTATTCTTTACGTACCCTAAAGAATATATCCCCTTGTTTAAATGGGTCGTAACGGAATCTGTGTCTGATAGATCCGGTGAGGTCTCGATTTTTTAAACCAACACTAAACCAACCATCAGTATTATAAAATTGATTGGATTTAAACTTACGAAAATAAGACGAATATAAACCTGCTCTAAATCCTCCAACAACGCTAAAATTCATAAAACCTGGGATTGGCGGCAGAAAAACTTGTTCCTTTCTTTTATGGTTTCTAAATCCAAGCCCAAACCAAAGTAGCTCCAATATTTCCACTTTATTGAATGCTTTCTGAATACTGTCTTTGTAAGCGGGACTATCATAAATGGTCTGTAGGCTATCCTTATATTCTACCAGTTTTCGTTCATTTGTATTCAAAGGAATAGGTCGTAAAGCATTCCAGTAAACAGAATCTCTATCATAAGCTTCCTGCGTAATACTAACTACTTCGTCATCAAAATACTTTTCAGGAAAAGGAAAATTGATTTGACAATTATCGTATTTTATGGTTGTACTTCCTTTAAAATTTGTCGACCTGCCTTGTTTTGTTTCATAGGTAAATACTTGATTAACTGGCAACCATATATCACCTTCATATTGTTTGTAATCTTGGTTAATGTTAAATTGATCATAGATTTTTGAGCTGCCTTTGTATAGGCTTAAATCTACACGATTGATTGTCCACTGCTCGTCATTTATATAGACCATTCCAGAAACTGTGTTGTTTCCAGATTTACGAGGAGTAACTTTTATTTCATGGACTAGAATCCCATTTACTGTTTTGCTTGATATTAATTTGTATTTGTAGCTCAAAATTGATGTACGACTAAATGGAGAAACGATAGGTGTATCCGTTATACTTCTGAGGGAAACCAAATTTTTATAAAAGTTAATATTACAATCAGCGAATGTTGGTAAAAACAACCCAGAATCATCGCCATATTTTTTAAAAGCGGTACGTTCTTCCTTGAAGTTTTGCGGATATTGATAATTAAGCACCAATTGTAATTCTAAAAAATTGTACTTAGCCATTTCTTTCTGCTTTTCCTTTTCAGCAAGTTCAAATGGATCAACGTCTAATTTTGCAGCATCATCTCTCTCATTAGATTTTTTCTTTTTCTGCTTTGAATTTATATCCTCAATTACTTCGAATGATTTTATGTACACATCACTTTTTAAGCTATTTAAGCTTTTGAGATGTTTGTCTTTATTTTTGATTACATTTTGGATTATTTCATATGCAGGATCACGTTTTGATGCCTTTATGACCACTTCATCTAGTGCAGTTTCTGAAAGCTTGAGCACAACATCTTTTTCCTGGTTCAATTGGATTTCTACTGGAAGTTTTCTTGTTTCATATCCAATTGCAGAAAACACAAATTGGTATAACCCTGGATCGAGATTTAGAAAATATGCGCCATTTTCATCTGTCGATGTGCCACTACCTAATTCTGTAACGTAAATATTTACATATGGAATGTGTTCACCATCTTCATTAAAAATTGTTCCACTGATAGATTGAGCACTAACAGAAGAAATGAATCCAACAATGGCAAAAAATATTGTGGTAATTTTATGCAAATAAGCTTTGTCCAATTTTGTTTTGAGTTGTCATATATAAACGAATAAAGGGTTTAATTATTCTACTAATATAATTATCAAAAATTTATTTTTCAGGACAAGTTCCTATCCTTAGATCATGGATATTATCCATTAGTAAGTTTCCATTTCCTAACTTCATACTTGAATTTGCATAATAGGCTTGAAAACCTATAAATCTAAAATCTTGCTCGGGTACAAAGTCAATCTGATATGTTTTCCAATCTTCATTAAATATTTGTTCTGTAGAAAATGCTAATTGCTCAAAATCACAGTTATTATTACCTAAGTAGATATTTAAAACTGTAGGTGAATCAAATTTTTTGACAGAAGGAGAAACCCTTGTTCCACTTGTTTCTCTAACTGGGCTTTCCATATCTGGACTTGTTTTTAAATCAATTTTAAAAGAATAGCAAGAATCTTTCTTAAAAGGAAAATTCATTTCTTGGCTTATTGACTCATAAGTATTGTTTGCTCGTACAACAAGATCTAGAAATGTTTCTCCATCTGATGGATAAGATTTTACTTTAAAATAATTAGTTTTAGCACTATGCAAATTTGGTGGAGAATCAGTCTCAAAATAAATTGATCCACAATCAACCCAAGAGTCTAGATTCCAAGTACTTTCAAAGTTACCACTAGCGTTACTTCTAAAATATCCAGGACTTTCTTTTCCTTCAAAAGAAGGGTTATCAAAGTAGACAGATGTAATGTCGCGCTCTATTGAAACAATGTTTTCTGCAAAGACAAATTTAGAATAAACATCGCGGCTTTTTGCAATAAAAATTTGTAAAAACTTCTTTATGCCTGAATGGTCTTTTTGCAAAAATGTAACTGTAGATTTATTTCTATCTAATACTTCAAATCCTAATTTTTGAAATTCAAATACATAGTAATCTAATATCTTTTCAATTCTTTTATCGTTTAAATTTAGTTGCTTTAAATTAGAAACATAGTGAATAGAAATATCTCCATTTAATACAGTAGAATTATCTCCTTTAAATTTTAAATATTTAATTTTACTAATACGGTCTTTATACTTTATCTTAAATTTTGCGCGTGGAAATTCAGCATCCGAAATCACATCCCTTACAACATCTAAATTTTGGCAAATTGCAATATTGGTAAAACAAATAAAAAACAATATATATTTCATAATCTCATTTAGTATTAATCAATAACTATCTTGCTATAACCTTGACTATTTTTTTCTAATTTTATTTGCACTGCGATTCTATCTTTCAAAGCTTCCACATGTGAAATCACCCCAACTTTCTTCTGACTTTCTGACTGTAATTTTTCTAATGTCGACATTGCTAAATCTAATGTTTCGCCATCCAAAGTTCCAAAGCCTTCATCGATAAAAAGACTTTCCAATGGTACATTTTTAGAAGCCATATCAGAGAGACTTAACGCCAGTGCAAGGCTTACTAAAAATGATTCTCCACCTGAAAGTGTATTTACAGAACGCTGAATATTTCCTTGATATTGATCTATAATCATTAAAGAACCTTCACCTGTAGGTTTGTCAAGTAAGTATCTATCAGTAAGTTTTTCTAGTCTCCTGTTTGCAAATACCAATAAATTTTGCAAGGTTAAGCCTTGAGCAAAATTGGCATATTTATTACCAGTTGCGTCACCAATTAGCGCATCTAAGCTAGACCACTTTTCTAGTTCAATATTAATTTTTTTTATTTCTTCTTCTTGTACCTTAATGCGTTTTCTGTCATGTATGTCACGACTTAATTTATTACTTAATTCTCCTTCTCTATTTGCATATTCTTTTTGCGCAATTTCCTTGCTATTTAATTCCAAAACAACGTCATTCATTTTCTTATTAGGAAACTTATCTTTAGACTGTAAGTTTGCTAACCTTGTTTGTTCGGATTCAATTTTTGCAAAGAGGCTTGTTTGTTCGAGGGATAATTTCTCAGCTCTAATTTTAAGATTATTCAGTATCGAATCTTCCAATATAACATCTGAAATATTATTTAAAGTTACTCCATCAATATCCATTAATTTTTCTTCAATCGATTTTGATAAGCTGGCCAGCTTTAGATTTAATGTTTCTACTCCTCTTTTGTCAGCATTTAATCTTTCTTCATATTGGGTTATTTTGGTTTTACTGCTTTCAAATAAATCTTGCAATACATTGCAGTCATTTGTTACATCCTCACCTCCATACATTACATTCTTCTGCGATGCAATTGAATTATAATTTTCAGAAATATTTTTCAATAGAGTGAACTCTTTCAACAAATCATCGAATACGATTTTTTTCTCAAATGCGGACATTGCATTTTCAAATTGTTGAACATTAGATTTTGCAATATCAATGGAGTGGTTAATTTTTGATTTTTCAATATTTAATTTTCCATTGTAGGAATTCCGTTTAACATCAGTTTCTTTCTCTTTTGTCATCAAGTCATCTCTTACAGATTTTAATTGTTCTTCTTGGACTTTTAAAGATGCTTTAGCAGCAACAACAATATTTGTTAATTTAACTACTTCAGCAGATTCTTGCTCATACTGAGTCTTTACATTCCCTATTTTTATTTCTATTTCATCATCTGTTTTAATTACATTTTTTTTTGCATATGGATGTGCTAAAGCCCCACATAACGGACACGGCTGACCGTTTTTTAAATTATGTCTATGCTCTGTCAGAGACAAGATCAGTTGTGCATCGACTTTTTGCTGATTCAGTAATTCTAATTTTTCTCCTAAACCCTCTACCAACCTTTTAGATTTTTCTAAAATTGGATTATTTACAGCGATAGCTTTTTGCGAAACAGAAATTTTTTCTTCTACTTGCTTATAAGATTTTTCTAATTCTGTATACTTAACATATTCTACATTTAAATCAGTAAGTAGAGAGAGTTCTTCTGATAGCTCTTTAAGTTTTTTCCTTAGTGTCGATTGATCAGAATTGGTATTTATTTTTACAGCATTTATCAATTTGTCTAATGCGGGCATCTGACTTGATAAAAAACTTATGGCATCAATTGGTTTTGCTTTATCGCTAATCTCAATTTTATGCTTTACAATTTTATCGTTAATTGCATTCCTTTTTTCCCTACCCTTTTCTTTTTCATGAGATAGTTTACTGGTGAGGTCATTAACCTTTTTTTCAAAGGTGCTCATGACAGATTTAAAATTATTTTTATCTACATTTTCATTGGTTAATATTGCCATCTTCGAGATAGCATCTGTCAAACCATTTTTTGCGATGACTAGTTTTTGTTTTGTTTTTTCTATCTCAGAAATGGTTTCCTTAACTTTAATTGAGTGGTTTTGATAAAGCGCAAAATCTCCCTTTATCGGAGCGAGTTTTTCATTAATTTCGAGTTTCTTCTTTTCAGATTCAAAGTTAGCCAATTCAGCGAGAGTGTTATTATATCTATCTTTTAAATCATTAAGCGTAGATGTCGCATTGTGTATTTCTTGTTTGGCATGTTTTATTTCCGATAATAATTTGATTTCTTTATTTAGTGTTAATCCATTTTCTTTAAGTGTATTTAGTTCTGCATCAATCTGATCTCTTTCTTGATCTGATAGCGTTTGGATTAATTCGATTTTAGAAATTTCTTGTTTTAATTGCTCCTTTATTGTTTTGGTTTTTTCATAAGTTGCTTTTCCTATTTTACGATATATACTAGTACCCGTTATATTTTCCAAAAGCGCACCTCTTTCATTTTTGTTCGCCTTTAGGAATTTTGCAAATTGTCCTTGGGATAAAATAATTGACTTAATAAATTGATTGTATTCTAACCCAATAATTTCCGCATTTAGCGTTGGGACTTCGCTTTTCTTATCAGATATTGGTTTCCCGTTACCATCATATAAATGCATTTCATAGTCCCGAAGTTTTCCCGTTTTAGCAAACTTAATTCTCCACTCAGAAGTATATTTCACCCCTTTTGTTTCATAATTAATGATAGCAAAAGCATCTTTGGTATGGTGCGTTAATATAGATCCTAAATCCGAGATACCTTTGGTTGAAATTTTACCATATCTTGGCACTTCATTAAACAAGGCTAAAGTAACAACGTCGAGAATGGTGGACTTTCCCGATCCAGTCGGTCCAGTAATGGCAAAAATTCCTGCATCATCCAAAGGAATTTTATCAAATGCAATTTCGTGTTCCCCTTTTAGGTTATTGATATTTTTAAATTGTAATTTTAGGATTTTCATTTAGTCAGAATGTCTTACGGTTTCTAAAATTTCTTGGTAGGCTTGAATCAATTCCTTTTGTACAGATTCTTCAATTTTTTCTGCATTTAATTTTTCTCTAAAAACATCCATAGGGCTTAAGTCTTCTATATTTTCTCCAGAAGTAAACAGATGTGAAGTATCCTTAGCTCTATCTAAAAACTGAATCCTACGTTTTAAAATCACATAGTTTTTATTATCAATAGAATCATCATCAATTGCATCAACTTCAGATACTACCAATGAATTAAAATGACTTTCAATAACTTCTAATTCAACAAAAGAAGGCAAATTAAATTTTGGTGCATACTTCACTAAGTTAGATTTTACATCTGACAAACTGCCTTTAAATTTTTTGAGTTCTCTTTGCTTAGGAATCAAAATTACTTCTGGCGGAGCAATTTTTTGGTCTTTTATCTCCAAACAAACGATTGACTTTTGGTCATTTTTTTCAGAAAAACTTAATGATATCGGAGAACCACTATATCTTACCATCTCATTTTTCCCAATAACTTGAGGACGATGTATGTGTCCTAATGCAACATAATCAAATCCTGCAAAAGCATCCGACTTTACGGCGCCAGCATTTCCGACATGGATTTCTCGCTCGCTATCACTTGGGTCTGCACCAATGGTATATAAGTGCCCCATTGCAATCTTCGGAATATGAGGATATTTTTCATTACAAATTTTTACCAATTTCTGATAGTGTGATTTTATTGCCTGCCGAATAGCTTCTTCCCTTGAAGTAAATTTTTCATCAGAATCTAGATTCCTTAAATCTTTGTCTCTAAGAAAAGGAACAGCAGCGACGACTAGCTGAGGTAAATTGTTATGATTATTAATGACAATTAATTCATCCTCAATTTGCTCTGTGGCTCCACCGATTATATCTATATCTAACATATTTAGGACATCCTTGGGAGCATTTAAAAATCCAACTGAATCATGATTTCCTCCAGTTATAATTACTTTAGTATTGGTACCAATTAACGCTTTCAAAAATTGAAAATACATTTCCCTATCTTTAGCACCAGGATTGGCTATATCAAAAATATCTCCCGACACCAATAATAAGTTTACCTCTTTTAAGATAATCATTTCGATTAGCCAGTTAAAAAAATATTGTAACTCCGATGCTAAAGAATGTTTGTGAAGCATCTTCCCGATGTGCCAATCGGCAGTATGAATAATTTTCATAAATTGGATAAATTACTATTTAGTATGCTTTGTATTTTGAGCCTAAATATACACCTTCGGTATAGTTATTTAGTTAAATTAACTTACACTTTAAATATTTAAAAATTAAACTTCAATAGATCGTTGAACATAATACTTTCTGTAGATACTATGATTACAATCCATCATCTAAATTTATAATTAAGAAATCAATTGTCACCTTAATTTCTAAATGTGAGCTGATTAATATGAATAAGAATAGCACAAAATCGCTGAGTAAAATAAGTCAATATTTAAGCATAGAATGAAGATTGAAGAGATTGGCTTAGGGCAAGACAATCTCTTCTAAAGGTACCTTTTTATCAATGGAAGTTGTATACTAAAGGTGTTCTAATTTGATTTATTGACTATATCGAAAAAGAGTGTTTTGGTGGATATAATTTCTCTTTTAGACTGACGTATCTTAGTACCTCTTTGCTGAACATTCCCATAACTACTTAAGAGCAACTGTTGAAAAGAATCCAACTCACTAAAACCACGTTTTGTCTGTCCACCTGTCGATATTATCCCTGATAAATCTTGAGGTTCTCTTGATGCCAAGAGTAACAGTGTTTCCTCACCAAATGGTTCTGCAATTTCGATGATAAAATGAGAAGTGATAGATTCTCCAGGTTTTACATAATATTCTTCGGCAGTGTATCCTAGTTCTGTAGGAGGTATAATTAGGTTGATATAATTATCTGGTTGAATATCCAATAAAGACACATACGCACCATTAATTCCATTGTTGGTGATTTTAAATTTTATACAGTCACCAGGTTTCATTACATCTTTCAAAGGATCAAAAGTACTTACCACTTCTTCGCTATCTGGATCAATATTTAAAATCTCAATATCACAATTAATTCTTGGGTTTAAATTATTGTATGATCTAAGAAAATTGGCTTGCATATAACTCAATAGAGATTTTTTAAAACTCAACAACTTTTCATTTGATCCTAAATCCTCATTATACATTTTTGACAATATCTGACCATTTTTTGTACTCAGTATTACTGCATTATCATCAGCATCCAACATATAGAAGTCAGCATTTTCCTCACAAATTTCAATATTAGGAATAGAGATTATTTGCTCATAAAGAGGATTCCATTTTTCTATTTCACTTAAGGAAACAGCTAAGTTAATTTTCAAATTTGGATAAGCGTATGATGAAATCTTTATTCCATAAGGTGTATTTTCAGAAAATATAACTTCATTTTCCAATTGTACCATTGCATTTGTAAGCCTTGCAGAAATCACTTCACCAGAAACTAAAATCGTATTATCTTTCTTATTAAAAACATCTATTTTTGACCCAACATATACACCACTCAATGTTCCACCTGACATTTCTACATTCATTTCATCAATGATATTTGCAATCGCGAAAAACTCATTATTTTCAAATGCTTTTTGTCCAAATACTAAAGTATTTTTTGGTCCTTCCCATTGAGGGTGTTGCATTGGTGCAATCTTTTTCATTTTTAATTTAACTAGATCAAATAGTTCCTCAAAAGTAAATGCCTCATTCATATTTGCAAGTACGGAAGAAATAGCATAACTCAAACTTCCAACTGTATTCTTTTGTTCATCAATAGTTTCATAGTTTAATTCTTTAGCACTAGAACCAAAAAAACTTGCTATTGAAGCTAAATTCTGAGCAGACTCCATACTAATCTGCATTGATTTTTCTGTTGAACCTATTGAAACAAAATCCTTTGGAGCCATTAATTTATCGGTACCTCTAACTTTTCCAAGTCCTCTAGTTCCAGTCCCAGAATGACAAGAATCCAACACCAATATTAGTTGTCCTTCCTGACCAATTACTTTTCTAAGCTCATATGTCAATGCACCCAACTCATCATCACGTATCAAGAATTGTCCCTCATTAATTCCTGATTCATACTTTAAGGGAGAATCAAATGGTACGATTGCTTCATCTAATAAGTCCAACTCATCATTATTATCATCCACTACTTGCTGTCCATGTCCAGAATAATGAATGTAAATAATATCACCTTGAGATACTCTATTTTTAAGTTGACTAAATTGAAATAAAATTTGTTCCTTTGTTGCTGCTGCATCTCGAACAACAACAATATTTTCATTTTCAAATCCAAGACATAGCAGTGCATTTTTAACATGTGGAACATCATTTGCACTGGAAATATCTGACCAACCTCCAGCGTCAGGATAATCTCCTATTGCAATTATCAAAGCGTACTTTTCCGCCTTTATTTCTGAAGCAAAAAAAAGGGATACTATTAATGAAATGAGGGCGTAGAAATATGGAAATTTCATAATAATAATTTTAATTTTTTAATACCGCATATGAAAATGAAAGGAAATAACCCAACTCGTATCTGTTACGCTGTGGAAGTGTTGATGCCAATACTGGATAACTATCACCGACCATATATCCACCCGATAATCGTGATACTTTACTGCCCATTAATCCTCCTGTCAACAATACTTTTTCACTTTTACCAATTATCAATGTAGGACCTAAAAAATATGAAAGAGAAAAACTGTCATCTAAAGACTGAAGGGGGAATCCTACCCCAAAAGAAAGACCATATGAAACTGTCTTTGAAGTCAAACGGTATGCGTGCACAAACGAGCTAAACATTGGGATAAAATCATCAAGCGGCTCACTTGTAATTAATCCATCTACGACATCATAAGAATATGGTTGCTCTATCATCTTACTAAATGCTAATCCCACTCCACCAGAGATTTTCCAATCACCAGTTATTGGAATAATCTGTTCTACTGTTTTAAAAGTGGTATAACTTCCATCCTCATCCAATTGACTTACAATTAAATTTATGACTACTTGATCTTCTTTAGCTTGTAAAGGTGGAAATTTATAAGTAAATATATCATTTTGAATTTCTTCATAAGTCTGCCTTAACAACCTTAAACTATTTATATCTTGATAACTATTTTCATAATCATCAACATCATTCTCATTTTGGTTTTCAATTTTTAATGCCATAATTTTACTTACAGAGTCCGCAGACATTTGCATACGTTTTAATTGGCTATCCTCTGTGGCTAAAAGTGTCGGATTAAGGCTTAGCTTCTTCCATTGTTTTTGCAACAATTTATACGCTCCTACTGCTGTTGAATATTCGTCCAATGCAGACTTCACTCTTTCAGTTCCAGACTCCTCATTCATCAAATCATCTATAGTAATTTTTTCTTCTTTAGATTTTGCAAATGCAAATCTTATTTCCTCTTCCATCAAATCTCTAATCCGTGTTGGTCTTATAAGTTTATTGCTTTTTAATGATTCAATATCTGCAATTGCTAAGGCTTGAGCCTGTGATTGCTTTTGTATTAGATTCACCTTTTCTTGTGCATCATTTATTCGAGATTCAACATCTTGTAATTCTGCAGTCAAATCAAAATATTTAGACTTAATAGTAATTGCTTCTTTAGATTGATTTCCTCTAGCAGAACCAAATGAGAACAATCCACCTTGTAAATCTGACCCCATTGAAAGACCACCTAACAACTGTGAAACACCTTGAAATCCACCGCTTGTTATATCGTCATTGGTATTTAGTTGCATAGACGATTGGCTATAATTCAATTGTGTGACTTCCAATCTTGCCTTGTTAATATAAGGGTTGAACTCTTCGATCTGAACGTAGATATTATCGCCGCTATTCACCTCGGGTTTATCTATTTGATGACCATTTTGAAGGTATGTTATAGTGTTGTCAAACAAATTATAAACCACAAGCAAGCCATTAATTTCTTGGGCAGAAAATGACCAAGAATTTAATACTAAAATAGAAAGTGCAAAATATTTGATAATTAGATTTTTCAAAGTCAGAAGTTTAGGAATGTGCAATTAAATTCAATAAGTGATAACCTCAATTTATCAAAATGTTACCTGAATTTTTAATTTTTTTGAAAGAATATGAATTTCAGAGAGATTCTTCTTAATTTGCTTACCAAGCATGAGCGAAACAGAAATCATACAAAAGCTTAAATCAAACACTATGGATCACGATAGTGCTTTAAGCCATCTGTATGAGTCTAAAGCGTATCAAACACCTATAAAAAATCTATTAAAATCTAAAGGCATCTCCAATACCGACACCGATACACTATGGACAGATATCGTTATACGTTTTTCAACATTAGTAAGGAATGGAAAATATACACATCAAGATAATCTCCTCGGATTTCTATTTAACTTAAGCCGTTATATTCTTTTAAACTTTCTTAGACAAAAAGGCAAACATGTATTTAATGATATTGAGGATCATGAATTTGTCGAAGAAAAAATTCATCATTATGAAATTTACAATACAGAACTAAAAGCAATGCTATCTATGCAACTTTCACTTTTAGGACAGACATGTAAACAGATTCTTGAATTATGGTCAAATGCATACTCGATGCGCGAAATAAAAGAAAAACTAAATATCGCAAGTGAATCTGCAGTTAGAAAAAGGAAACACATTTGCCTTAAGAAGTTATTACATAATATAGAGTCAAAAACAGACTTAAAAGAAATATTGAAATCATATGAAAGATGAATAACGAGAGAAAAGAAGAAATAATAAAAATATTAATAAATGAAGAATTCAAGCGTAAAAAACTTCTAAAGCCAAAGTATTCTACACTTACTTTAATAAAGATTATTGCTGTTGCAGCATCAATATTACTTATCGTTGGAATGTTTATTTTAGGCAATGGTAGTGCTACTCCATCACGAAAAAAATTAGCAGCTTCGGCATACGAATTTCCTCAGGTTTTAAAATCAAGAAGCAACGCAAAAGTAGAAAAATACATTGCAGAATTATCTCACAAAGAATATGATCTAGTTTTAGAAAAAATATATCATTCTAAAAATCCAAAAGACTTATTTATAAAATATAATATTCTGTACCTAAAAGATTCGCTAAATATATTGCAAGCGAAAAGTAACGAAATTCAGTTTGACAACATTCAATTCCAAAATCAAATTGAATGGATTTACTTTTTAATCTCATTTAGGCAAGGAGAAAATAAAACTGCGCTTGTTCAAAAATCTACATTATTGACAGAACCCTACTTTAGTAAATCAATAGAATTGCTCAATAAAATAGCTGATTAGAAACTAAGGTTATTTTTTGCTACGACATCATAAATAAAATTCTCTAATAATGCATTTTCTATACGCATACTATCGACAGTTGTATGCTTACCAAATAAAATAGCCTCATTTATCATTCCTTGGGATTCCAAGCTGCTTAAGGTATAGATAAAAGCTGAACCATCATTCTCAAAAAGCTTGACGTCTTTTATTTTATCATCTATAAGACTTAATACTTTCTTTAATTCTCCGTATGGACTTGTATGAAATATTCTATTATCATACTCAATGGAATGTTCCGATCCAGCCAATTTTACTGACCAAAAATAGTCTCTATTTTCGCTGAGGTATTTTCTTGGATTTTCTAGAGAAAATTCTTTTTCAGTAGTCATGGAACTGAATACTATTTCTTTTGACGCTAAATCATTAATTGTAAAAATATATTCACAATTATCACAAGAATGTGTCCATGCAAATGGAATCTTATTAAAATCCATAGAAATATTTCCGTCCAACGGAAAGTCAAGAATAGGTGCTTGCTTCTCTCCCCGAGAAATAGCATAGACCTTATTCATGTAATGATTTTTGGATTCTGTTGCTTTATGCTCAAGAAAGAAAGACTTAAAATAATTGTAAATTTTTGAAATAGAAGATTTGCTTTCATGAGAATTAAAAGTGAGTTTCTCTAAGAGGTATTCTCCTTCAGTAAGTTTGCAAATATCATCTTGCTCATTTAACAGAGTGACAGCGGCACCTGCTTTCAATATTATTTTTCCATTAGCTTGTAACGCACCATATGTCAATTGCACATAAGTATCTTCATTTAATTCTTTTTGAATACAAAATACTTTTCCTTTAATTGCAATTACATAATATTGCGAATGACCAATGGAAGCCATTAACATAGCTAATGCCAAGAAAGAAATTTTTATAGAAGTTGAAAATGATTTGAATAACATAAGTCTAATATTTTACTGATTAGGAGATTTATAAAAAAGCTTTTTTAAATAGTTTACCAATTTATGGTCATAGAATTCAAACAGTTCAAAGGACATTATAACTGCAGTAATAATCAGAATAAAACCCAATTTAATACTAAATGCAGACATCAATACTAAACATAAACCGAGTAATAAGATAAATTCTATTATTTGGACCAAACGCACTGCCCAAAATTCTAGCAAAATCTTTTTAGCTAATATTTTTTTAAAAACAAAATAGTTTACAAACAGTAATAGAAAAGAAATTAAGTACAATACTTTTTCTGGAATCTCATCTATAAAATCACGATCCAGCAACATTGATATAATATTAGCGTGAACAATTACACCATGCATATCTGGAATACTCCTACCGCTAGTGTGTTCATTGAGAGAAGTATAATATCTATCTTTCATGGAAAGTGCATTTTCGTTTTCACCACAAAACCCAATCAAAACAATTTTGTCCTTAAAAAAACTTGGTGCATACAAACTGGAATCTTGAACAAACTGGCGCATAGTTGTCATCTGATAATGTACAAATTCATTCTTGTTTATTGGAGATTTCATATTTACATCTCCTGGTTGCATTCTTCTAAAATTAATCCACTCTATCTTGTTCTTTCGGTCATTTACTATATTAGAGATTTTCTTGTCTCTCATCTGAGCAAGTTGCTTTGAAAAAGAATTATACACTTTTCCTTTATCTGTATATTCCGGTTGAAAAGTCCTAACTGTAAATCCATCTTGTGTTCCAAGATTTACATAACCTTGCTTACATTCTTTTGTAAATATTTCCGCACTCTTATCTTTAATTTCCATATGCGAATTTTCAGAATGCCCATGCCCATGATTATGCTCTACAAAAGAGTAACCTAAAACTATCTTTTCGTTATTTAGCGAATTTGCCAATATGGTATCATTGTAATTGTTATTTAAACTGTCAAATAACAAATCGACACCTATAGCAGATACATCATGTTTCAACAATTGATTGACAGATTTAGCAACTAAAGCTCTATCTGTTATTTCAGAATTAATGATAAAAATTCTATCATCAAATTTTACTTTACGGTGATCACGCAACTTTGATATAGAAATATCTGTAACATCTTGACTCTTAATGGCTTCACTAAATGGGTCAATGAAAATATGATTTATCGGAAGATGATGCAATACAAATAGCAATAAGGTGGATAATATTGCGTAAATAAATGCATGTTTAACTTGTCCTTTCAATGGATTTAGTTTTTATTTTTTTCATGAACGATACTCTAATTTACAACTTATACAACGAAGTAATTAAAAATATTAAATCTAACTTTTAGCCACACCATGAGATAGATCCAGAATTGACAATTTACAATCCTCTTTTGCAATTTACAAAAATGCAATTGCACTCTATCAACTCAATAAGTCAGTCAATACTATAATAAAGCAGAACTATAAATATGTTACCATATTCTGCATTTTTTTTGTAACTTAGGTAACGTTAATGTAAAATCTTGTGATTTATAGTTAGAGATTTAGATTAATTCCTAAAACAACTCCAAAATGAAAGTAGTAAATATATTACTTGTAGCACTATTTCTTGTTAGCAACAATATTGCTAAATGCCAAATATCTCTTAAACCCAAATCAACAACTAAAGGGCAAACTTATGGGATTATCATTGGAATTTCAGAATATAAAGATGATCGCATCAGAGACTTAAATTATGCTCATAAAGATGCAGAGGAATTTGCCAATTATCTTTTCTCCAAATCAGGTGGTTCAGTCCCAACAGAAAACATTGAGCTACTATTAAATGAGAATGCAACAATAGCTAATATCTATTTAGCAAAAGACAAAATCGAACAAAAAGTAAAAAAAGGAGATCGATTGTACTTTTATTTTTCAGGTCATGGAGATGTTGAAAATAGTCTTTACGAACTTGGATTTCTAATTGCCCATGATACCCCTTTTGGTAATTACCTTAATAATGCGGTAAGAATAGAAGACATAAATATTATGGCTAATACCCTATCCGTTATTAAAGAGGTCGAAGTTATCCTTATTACTGATGCTTGCCACTCTGGCAAGTTGGCTGGCTCTGATAATAGAGGAAAATCTTTAGTAGGTGCGCAACTGTCTAAAGTTCAAAAAAATGAAATAAGGATTGCTTCATGTCAATCTGATCAGCTGTCACAAGAAGATCAAGTCTGGGGCGGAGGTAGAGGAGTATTTTCTTGGTTTCTTATAAATGGATTAAAAGGATTAGCTGATGATGAGACACAAGATGGATTGATTTCATTAATAGAATTAGAAGAATATCTTGAAGACAATGTTCCTGCAGAAGTAATTAAGGTTAAACGGGAGGAGCAAGTACCTGTCATAGAAGGAAAAAAATTCACAACAATAAGTATAGTAGATAGCGAAGAATTAGCAGTATTAAAATTAAATCCAGAGAAAAATACCAATACATCCTCAGAAAGTCTAGGTTCAAAATCTATCGACATATCCCAAGAAAGAAAAATCTTAGCATCTATAAGAGAGACAAATCTAAGAGAAAAATACAACTTTAATGAATGGACAAAATTATCGAAAGAAAAACTTGTAAAGCATGCCATTAATCAATTGGAAATTGACAAGTCAAATTTAGATAAAAAAGACAACTATAAAACATTTAGAAATGCACTAGCTGCAAAATTACATGATGAAGTACAAAACGCCATTAATGCCTATTTAAATGGAAGCGAAGACGAGTTAGAATTGAGACAATACTATTCAAAAGATAAAGAAATTTATAATGAATATATAAGTATGCTAGAGGTTGCGCTAGAATTAATAGATGACAATAGTAGCTTGAATCATATTTTGACAGTGAAGTTACATTATTTTAAAGGCTTAAATGCAAGGCTTAAAATTTTACATTTTAAGAATAGAGACTCGCTTATAAAAATAGCATATCAAGAACAATCAAAAGCTATTGCATTAGAGCCATTAGCTGCATATATTCAAAATGAAATGGGAATAATTTCTAAAATAAAAAAAGAACCACACGCACAAAAATATTTTGAAAAAGCTATTGAGATTGCACCAACTTGGTCATTACCTTATTCTAATTTATCCTCGCTACATTTCAGAAATAGAGATTTTGAACTAGGAGAAAAATACTCAAGAAAGTCTATCGAATTAGGACCACAACTTTATAATGGCTATGTACAACTTGCAAGAAATGCAGCAATGCAAAAAAACTATTTAGTTGCAGAAGAAAATTTATTAAAAGCAATTAAAACAAATTCCAGACACTTTAGACCTTACTTTGAATTAGGCCAATTATATTCTATATTAACAAATTATGAAGAAGCAGATTTTAATTTCCATGAAGCAGAATTAAAAAAGAGGGGATTTAATTTAATGGCACCTGACCTAATGGATGAGGACGCTGATGGGATCATTAATCTTTTAGATTCAGAAACAGTTTCTATTCCGGATGATTGTAAGTTGGATTCTAGTCTATTTGACAAAAAAGATGTGTTCGCATATTTTATACAAGGCATTAAATACTTAGAGCAAAGAAATTATCATGCTGCAATTAGAAATTTTAAAACAGCCATAAATAACGATATGGACAACCCTATTGCATATAAATATCTTGCAGACAGTTACTACCAAAATAGTCAATGGCTAGAATCAGAGTATTACTACCAAAAAGCCGTCACATACCATAGAGGTTATGATGAATTTGAACAAGATGCCAAAGCACTATTTTCAACACAAGTATATCAAGATTGTCATGTTTATGATAAATATATAGCTGCATATTTTCCTTCGGAAGACCTTCAATACCTATTGGCAAATGTATATACCCAAATGAAAAAATTTGAAAAATCCATCAATATTTACACCCAACGAATTAAACTAAATGAACCAGCTGCCTACTTTTTACTATTAGAAATATTGGAATCACAAAAACGATATAAAGAAGCGGAAAACGTCATCATTAGTATGAGCAACTTTGATTTGGCATTGTCGAAAAACAGATTATTGAGATTCTATGATGATAGAATATTGAACAAAGAAAATGCAAATACATACAAGTATTTTGCTGGAATGTTGCTATATAATTGGGACAACTATAATAACCTGTATCTATCGAAAGAAAAAGATATAGAATTCTTAAATCATCAAAAAATAGATCATAATGTCAGTACAATTACTCCTGGCACTGAAAGAGAATTAAGCTTTTATATATACCCCATAATTGACATTCCAGAAAGAGCATTGAGCTATCTAGTTTCAATAGAAAATATAGAAGAGTATGATAGTAGTTATGTTGCAGAAATAAATTTTAGAAAAGGGATACTATATAATAAATCTAATAAGACAGAACTTGCTTACTCTTGCTTTGAAAATGCACTAAAATATAATCCCCAAAATAGTTCTTTTGCTGATGAATACATTAACAGTGCTATGCCATTTTATCATTTTGAATCTATCCATTCCATACTAGACTTACAGGCAGAAAATAATCAATTGGAGTATAATCACTTAAACCTTTATGCTGAATATAATATGAAATCTGGAAGGTATTCAAAGTGTACAGAAAACATTTTGGCATTAAGAGAAATTAACTTTGAAGACGATCCAAAATTATATTTATTAGAAAGCAAAAATTCTTACTTAGGAGATGAAAAAATATTGGCAATAGAACAGTATAAAAATTTAGCAAAGAAAGGGATCATTCCTGAGTATGAATTAAACTACACACTGGCAAGATTACATGCTATAACAAACCAAAATTCCGAAGCATTGGACTATTTACAAAAAGCTATTGATGGCGGGTTTAATTTTCCATATGTGATCAGAAACGACAGTCAATTAGAAAAATATTCTGAAGAACATATTTTCCAGTCGATACTTAATTCACTTCCTTTACCACAATTAGATTAAAGATGAATAGGGTTGTTTATATAATTAGTTTGTTACTGTTATGCAACATTTGTGCTGCGCAAATCAAAGGGCTAAAACCAAAACGATCTGCAAAGGATAGCATAGCAACTGGAACTTTGAGAGCAGTAGTTGTAGGAGTGAGCGATTATCAAAATGATCAAATCCCTGATTTACAATATGCACATATAGATGCAGAAATTTTTGCAGAATATTTATTAAGCAGTAAATCAGGAATAACCAATCCTGAACATTTAAAATTATTAACTAACGAGCATGCAACAGCAGGAAATTTCATTGCCGCTCTATATTGGCTAATAGAAGAATCAAATCCTGGAGATGAAGCGATCATATATTTTTCAGGTCATGGAGATGTAGAAAGTAATCTACTTTCTCAACCAGGATTTTTATTATGCTGGGATTCACCTCATAAAGTTTATATGAGTGGTGGCACTTTTGGGCTTACCTATTTAAAGGAAATTGTTGCTACTCTATCTGCACTAAAAGAAACAAAAGTAACTGTCATCACTGATGCATGTAGATCAGGTGCACTTGCCGGAGAAGAAAATGAAGGATCACAAACTACCGCTTCATACCTATCACAACAATTCGCTAATGAGGCTAAAATAATGTCATGTCAACCAAATGAATTTGCATTAGAAAGTGCAGAATGGGGAAATGGTCGAGGCATATTTTCTTACTATTTGGTAAAAGGATTGAAAGGACTTGCAGATGCAGATGATGATGGAACTATAAACTTAAAAGAAATTCAAAGATATCTTGAGGATAATGTGTCTGCCGCTGCTGCACCACACAATCAAAACCCAATGACAGTTGGGGATAGATTAACGACAGTAGCATTAACCGATAGAAAAGTAGAACCAAAATCTACTTTAGATGATAATACAAATATGATAATTGCTTCAACAAGGAACAATGAAAGTTCAGCATACCAGGACACCGTTATACAAAAATTAATACATGCGTTTAATCTAGCGATAAATCAAAAAATCCTATTATACCCTACTAATAAATCTGCTTGGCACATATTAGAACAACTTAAAGAATACGAAGAGTTTGACAGTAACATTGGGTTGTACCAAAGAAATTTAGCCGCAGCTTTACAAGATGAAGCTCAGCAATCCATTAACAAATATCTAGAAGCCAACTCGCAAGAGTTAATGAGAAGATGGCAGTTTGATGATGGATATACTGACTATCCAGAATACCTCAGGAAAGCGATGCAGCTATTAGGTGAAGATCATTTTTATTATAATGAATTAAAAGCTAGAGCATATTACTATGAAGGCTTAAAGTTAAGATTAAAAGGAGAGCAAAATTATGATACATTGATGATTATAAAATCAATGGCATATCAAGACAGTTGTTTACAGATCGACTCCTTAGCAGCGTTTGCGTTTAATGAAAAAGCATATGCATCATTCGTTTGTAAAGACTATGATAATGCAGAGAAATATTACAATTCCACTCTAGCCATAACGCCTAAATGGACACTCGCTTGGTCTAACTTATGTGACTTATACAATACGACAAATCAATTTGAAAAGGCAATAGCCATTGGAAAAAAAGCAATTGAAATAGACGCAAATAATTCGCTTGCTCATTACAACTTAAGTGACGCCTATGAAAATAACGGAGACGATAGCTTACAGCTTGTTCATTTAAATAAGGCGTATGAGTCAGATAGTAACTTTACATTAGTATTAAACAAATTTGCCTATTTGGCGTATCAAAAAGAAGATTATATAACCAGTGAAAAGTATTGGAATAAGAGCTTCTCTCTTGACTCTTCTGATGTACTAGTAAATAATAATCTTGGGCATCTTTATTTAACAACCAATAGGCTAGAAAAATCCAAATTTCATTTTGAAAACATACGAAAATATCGACCTAATGCACTAGAGGCATATCAAGGAATGATTGAATATTATTACTATTCTGGAGATGTAGAAAATGCAGAAATAGAATTATTATCCTATGTTAACAATTTTCCTAAAGACGGATTTGCCTACTATTTGTTGGCATCTATTTATGCGTCAAAAAACGAAAATAGCCGAAGCTTGACTTATATGCAAGAAGCATTTAAAGCAGGTTTCGATCAATTAGAATTATTAAATGATGATCCTAATATGAAAGAACTAATCCTTTCAGAAGAATACATATTGCTTAGTCAAAGATACTTTAAAGAATAACTAGATTTTTTCTATTATTTTTTTTGCATTAAGATTCTGTCCCATTCTTAAACAGTATGCTGCATAATTAATTCTAACAAAGTCATTTCTCTTTTCCTGCTTTAGCATGTCTTCATAATTAGCGTAGCAATCGATATATAATTTTGCTTCTTCGTAAGCAACAGTTTGCATTAATCGTTGAACAGTACTACCAGCTTCTGCATAAATATTGGATCTTTGGTAGCGTTCATGAATTTCTTCGATAGCCTCAGACGATAAAATTTCGAAAGTCACAGGTGGGCTTATGGCTCTTTCTTCATATGCAAATATTTGCCAATAATATACTTTATCAGAGACTAAGGTGCCGAAATCAAATTTGATTGAATTCGTTGCAACCTCTTCTGTATAGATCGTATTTAGGTCTTCATCGAAAACAGAAAACAAATACTTTTCAATAGATTTTTTGCTTGCCCACTCTAGGGTATATTTTTTAGCTTGGTAATAACCTCCAGGCGTATATGATTGTATGACCATATCCTCTTCACCCCA
>JAHDBF010000156.1 GCA_020630525.1 Saprospiraceae bacterium | reverse complement strand
ATCTTACAATTTTTATTTCTTTATCCAGTGGGACATTAACAACCATATTTTGTATAAATGAATATCTACTAAGACCTTTAATTAATTCATCAAAAAAATCTTTCCAATCTAATCAGCTATAGTTATGCATTAATCCAAACGGAATTCATATTAAAGATATTTTAATATGTTTTATTCATTTAGCTGGACTGCAAGTCTTGTGCCTTGGTCTATTGCACGCTTAGCATCTAACTCCTTCGCTTCATCTGCGCCGCCTATTAGATGTGATTCTAATCCTAATGATTTTAATTCATTAAACAAAGTCGTGTTGCTTTCTTGTCCAGCACATATTATCACGTTATCTACTTCTAGCAATTGTTTTTCTTCACCTTTGCTAATGTGTAAACCTAAATCACTTATGGATTCATACTCTACAGATGAGATCATGTTTATACCCTTATTTTTAAGACTAGCTCTGTGTATCCATCCAGTGGTTTTACCTAAATTTTTACCATGTTTTCCTGTGCTACGTTTACAAAGGTAAATAGTGCGTTTTGGTTTTTCGTGATTTGCTGGCATCACGCCTCCAGGGTTTTTGTGTAACATATCTACGCCCCATTCTGCCATAAAATCGGGAATATTTAGTGCAGTACTTTCTTCTGTTGTCAAATACTCTGCAACATCAAAACCGATTCCACCGGCACCAATGATTGCTACAGTATTTCCTACTTCGATTTTTTTAGATATTAAATCATAGTAAGAAATTACTTTGTCGTTATCGATCCCAGGTATAGCAGGTACACGAGGCGTTACTCCCGTTGCCAAGATTATTTCATCATAGTTTGCTTCTTTCAATTCTTGGGCGGAGACTCTATGATTTAGCTTGACATTCACATTTGTTAATTCTAATTTTCTATTGAAATATCTAATGGTTTCATAAAATTCTTCTTTGCCTGGGATTGCTTTTGCTAAGTTAAACTGTCCTCCGATTTGGTTATCGCCTTCATACAAGGTAACATTGTGACCTTGCTCTGCTGCAGTTGTTGCATATGCTAATCCTGCTGGACCTGCACCTACCACTGCGACCTTTTTAATATTGGTTGTTGGGATTACATTAATCTCCGTTTCATGACATGCTCGAGGATTTACTAGACAAGAACAAATTTTCATCTCGAATGTGTGGTCTAAACAAGCCTGATTACAAGCAATACAAGTGTTTATCTCATCAACTCGATTTTCTTCTGCCTTTTTTACAAGATCCGCATCTGCTAAAAATGGTCTAGCCATAGAGACCATATCAGCATGACCATCTGCGATAATTTTATTTCCCAGTTCAGGGGTATTAATCCTGTTAACGGCGATCAGCGGAATATTTACTTCTCCCATTAATCGCTCTGTCACCCAACTGAATCCGCCTCTCGGAACCATAGTTGCTATAGTAGGAATTCTAGCTTCATGCCAACCGATTCCAGAATTAATGATCGTTGTACCAGCTTTCTCTATCTCTTTAGCGAGTATGGTAACTTCTTCTTGGCTACTACCATCCTCTACTAAATCCAACATTGAAAGTCTAAAAATTAAAATGAAATTTTCACCTACTGCTTCTCTTGTTCTTCTTACTATTTCTGTCGCAAACTTTATTCTATTTTCATAAGACCCTCCCCACTCATCGGTTCTGTGATTGGTTCTTTTTACGATAAACTGATTTATCAGATACCCTTCAGATCCCATTATTTCTACTCCATCATATCCCGCTTCTTGTGCCAACAAAGCACAATTTACATAAGACTGAATGGTGTATTCTATACCATCGGCGTCGAGTTCTTTTGGGGTGAAAAAATTAATTGGAGCTTTGATGGGAGATGGTGCAACAATCTTATCGCTGTATCCATACCGACCTGTGTGCAGAATTTGCATACATATCTTTCCTCCTTCAGCGTGTACAGCTTCCGTTATTAGCTTATGTTGCTCTACTTCTTTTTGCTCTGTGAGTTTTGCTGCACCAGCACCGACACATCCTTCTTCGTTTGGGCCGATACCTCCAGTTACAATCAACCCTACTCCACCCCGTGCTCTTTCTGCATAAAAAACCGCAGCTCTTTCAAATCCATTTGGTGATTCTTCTAGACCTGTATGCATTGATCCCATGAGGACCCTATTTTTTAATGTTGTAAAACCTAAGTCTAAGGGTTTTAATAAATGCGGAAATACTGAGTGCTCTGACATAATTATTGTATCAATTCTTTTTCTTTAATAATAGTAAGGTTTTCTTCATAATCGAATACTTCTACCATACCTGTTACCCTAGACATCTCGTATTGGTAATAAAACTTCATAGTTTCGATTTTACTTTCATAAAAATCTGAAGCATATTTACCTTTACCAACCACTAGATTATGTTTAGCTACATTTGCCATTTTCAGCCATTGCCATCCAATGACTACAACACTAAACATTTCCATAAAGATAGAAGCATCTGCGAGAAACCGCTCATAATTTCCTTCCATTGCAAACGGTTGAATTTTAGCAAGTACTCCGCTCACTTGTTCCATTTTTTTTGAGAGCTTTGCCCCATATGGAGTTAGATCGGGATATTTACTTGCTGTAGTGATTTCTTTTGTAATCTCTTGAACTAATAATCCGAGAGCTGCACCACCTTGCATTGGGATTTTTCTTCCTAACAAATCTAAGCTTTGTATACCAGTTGTTCCTTCATAGATAGCAGTAATTCTGATATCTCTGTAGTATTGTTGTAAAACAAAATCTTCGCAGAATCCGTATCCTCCCAATATTTGGACTCCATTATCGACGGCACGTTTTCCACTTTCTGAAGGAAATGTTTTTACGATTGGTGTTAATAATTCTAGCAATAGATTTGCATTATCTTTTTCTACTCCTGTAGCAGCTTCTCTAATATCGTACAATTTAGAAGCTTCTACGATCAAGGAAAGAGCTCCCTCATAAATAGATTTTTGAAGCATCAACATACGGCGAACATCTGCATGTCTAATAATTGGAATTGGCTCAGCGTCAACGGCTTTTTTGCCAGAGTTTTCAATTTTTCTTCCCTGTACTCTTTCATTGGCGTATTGTAGCGATGCGTGATAAGCTGCACTGGCAATCGCAGTACCTGTTCTACCAACTGCAATACGCGCACCATTCATCATCAAAAACATATATTTAAGCCCCTTATGCTCTTGTCCAACTAACCAACCGGTTGTGTTTTCGCCTTCACCAAATGCAAGATGTGTTGTACAATAACCACGCTGACCTAATTTTTGGAAGTCAGCTACAGTTTTTACATTATTATAAACCAGCCCACCTTTTCCGTCTTGTTTATGTTTAGGAACAACAAATAATGAAATCCCTTTTGTACCTGCAGGAGCACCTTTGATTCTTGCTAAAACAAGGTGCACAAAATTATCACTGTATTCATGGTCACCACCAGAAATGAATATTTTCTGACCCGTTATATTATAACTCCCATCATCGTTGGGTTCTGCAGAAGTAGTGATATCCGACAAAGAACTACCAGCTTGAGGTTCAGTCAGACACATAGTTCCTGACCATTCTCCGCCCATCATTTTGGGTAAGTAATAATCTTTGAGTTCTTGACTTCCGAACTCGGCAATTAAGTGTGCTGCTCCAGAAGTTAATCCAGGGTATCCATCTATATTATTATTGGCAGCGGCGACTATAAACTGAACTGCATTTAGCATAGAATCTGGCATTTGCAATCCACCAACTTCATGGTCGAAATTTCCACCAATAAGTCCCATTTCTGCTGTTTTTTCAATGGCTTTTTTGATAACTGGGTGTGCGATAATTTTCCCATCTTCCCAGTATGCAGGTTTTCTATCCATTTCTCTAAAAACAGGATATAATTCTTTATCACTAAAATCTTTTATGGCATCTAGAAGAATATTGAAACTCTCAACATCGTAATCTTTAAATCTATCGAATTTGAAAAGGTCTTCAATAGCATGTGCTTCCATCAATTGAAAACGAAGCGTGTCCATGTTTACGTAATTGCTCATTTTTTGCTCTATTTTAATATTTTCTTTACTTTAGGTATACAAATATTGTACTTAAAAGTTTATTCTTTAGTGGTTTTCAAAAGAATATTCTAATAAAAACTATACTTGAAGTTAAATATATAGCATTTACTAAAGAATGGAAAATTTTCGGTAAATGTTATTTAAACTTTACTGTTTTGAAAATTTAGCAGATCGAAATTAGATGAATTTAGATGATAATATTTAATGTTTATTAGTAAATGCAATCTGATTATATTTATTTGAAAGATTGGGTTATTTTTATTGTAAATCTATTTTATTGAAAAAACATAGTGATTCATATAAAAAGCCATTGTCAGGATTTGATGATTTTAGGGTGGATTTGCCTAATTCCTTTAAAATTATCAGGTGTCCAAATTGCGGAACAGAAACTCCTTCTTCAAATTTAAATCTTGAAAATAAGATTGGTAAATGCAGCAATTGTAATGGTGTATTCTCTATTGAAAATGAATTGGGCAAACTGCAAACTTACTCTCAAAAAGTCAAGCAACAAATATTGCGTCCTGAAGGGATAGAATTGTTTGAATTTCAAAATCAATTAGAAGTTTGTTTTGAACAATCTATTACTTGGATAGAATGGGTTTTGTACATTATTGCATTATTGTTTGGGATGGCTGGTATTGGCGCTTCCATTGAGACGGGAAGCATTCTACCATTTTTTATTCTTACAATATTGCCGCTGGTTATTTCTACAATTTATTATTTCCGAAGAAAAGCTAAACATCGCATATTTTTGCTTATTGATGAAGAATATTTAAATATCTCATGGCGTCCTCGAAAGTTTAATCGAGATCAAAGATTTGCAATTTCTGATATTCATCAATTGTTTGTAAAACATAAAGCAGATTTAGGTGTATGGCAATTGTATATGATTTCAGATCAGGGCAATGGGCAAAAACAAACTAAATTATTTTCTTTAAATTCTGCGTCAAAAGCTAAATATATAGAGCAAGAAATAGAAGCATATCTTAATATTCAAGATGTTGTTGTTCCTGAAGAATCGTAGTTTATTAGTTTTTAGAGTTTAGTATTTTATATTTTATTAATCAGTTTACTAGTAATTGCTTATTGGGAAGATAGTGTTACCATTTTTAATAGGACATATATTCCCAAGCTGAGCTATAACCTTCTATGCTTTCTGCATATTGCAATAATGCTTCAAAAATTGGGTCGGAAGAAAGTGTGACCATATTCCCAATAATTACTAATTTTTTTCTTGCTCTTGTCATGGCCACATTTAATCTTCTATGATCTTTTAGGAAGCCAATTTTTCCAGTGTCATTGCTCCTTACTAATGAAATATAAATAACATCTTTTTCTTGCCCTTGAAATCCATCTATCGTGTTTATCTCTATATCAAGATCCTTGAAGTGACTATCCTCTTCAATTTTGTTTTTAATAAATGCAACCTGTTGTGCATATGGGCTTATTATTCCAATTGATGCACCTAGTAATCGCTCTCTAGATTGGAAAACATGTTCTGAAATTATAAAGAATTCGCCTTCATTAAAAAAGCTTTTCTGATCTCCTTTATAATCTTCATCAAAACCAGTACCGATGGTATCTATCAGTTGAAATGCTCGATTGTCCCCTAAAGTGTGGTTGGCAACTTTTTCAGCACTTTTTAATTTTGAGTTATAGAATTGTTTGTTTGAAAATTGGAGAATTTGATCATTCATTCTATACTGAGTATCCAATACAGTACAAAGTCCTTGTAATTCAGAAAGCTGATCTAATAGTGTGATTTCCAATCCTAATTCTTTTGCTGTATTTCCTTTAACTGTAGGAGGTAATTGCTTATGATCTCCTGTTAAGATAACCCTTTTAGATTTTAGAATCACATTCCAACATTCTGGTTCTAGGCCTTGTGATGCTTCGTCAATTATTACTGTATCGAACTTAAGATCTGAAGTATGTCTGTTTTCTATTCCAATCAAAGTTGACACTACAACTTTGCAGTCCTCTAGCAAGTACTCCACCAACTTAGCTTCCATATCTCTAGCCCAAGCCATCAAATCTCTTGATTCTTTGATCATATTTTTCCTATTGATATAATCTTCTCGATCAAAAGATCTTTTAAAAGTCTTAGCCCTTTTTCTAATATCCGAAGCTTGGATTTTTATTTTTTTTATTTCTTGCCAATCTCTATGTCCCCGGGCTTTTTCTTCTATGGTCAAGTGTCCGATTTTATCTCCAATCCTTGATATATTACCAATGCGGATAACATTTATTCCTATTTGATCTAACAGATCTGCTAATAAATCACTGGCATTATTTGAAGGAGCGCATACTAGTATACGTTTTTCTACTTTTGTTAGACATTTAATTAATGAAACGAGCGTAGTAGTCTTACCTGTTCCAGGAGGTCCATGTATTACGGACACCACTGGGTTTTGCAAACTATGCTCGATTGCTTTTTTTTGCGAATTGTTTAAATGGTTAGGGATTTCAAAATTATATCCTGGGTAAAGTGGTTTTAAACCAGAAATATCATTGGTTGTTAATATGTATTTTAATTCCTTTATACTAGGTTCTTCACTTTTAATAACAGTAGCCATCACATTGGTCATAACCTTATAAGGTCGTTCGTCATAAACTTGTTCTAAACCTAATTTTGATGCATAAGAGATACTTTGTTTTTCAATGATGTCCGATTGTAAAATAATATGAATACTATTTTTTCTAATCTTTGAAACAGTCCCTTTAAAACTTTTTGTTTCTTCACTTTCTGCTATCAATTGGCATCCCATTCCTTCTCTGAATTTGCTTCGATTTAGATTTGTATTTTCTGGGATTTCTAATTGGAGTTCTACATATTCACCTAGCGTATAATTTTGCTTTAATATTGTTACTGGATAAATAAGGTATCCAGCTTTGATTTTCTCCGATTTGGTCTTGCTTTTAGCTATTGATGAATAATATTTTTCTTCTATTTTACGCTCTTCTTCAATTGCTTGTATCAGTTGTTTTAGTCTATTATTTTTCAAATTTGCGATATTGGATTTTGTAGATATTATACAAATTAAAACAATAATTGCCCCATATAAAACTTATTGAAACCGCTAACTCATTGTTAGAAATACGCGACATAGCAAGCTATGCCTGTGTTTTCTACATTGATCTTAGAATTTCTCTTTCTTTATCCGGTAGGACAATAATACAAGTTATGATATTAATTGTCCCACATAAAACTTATAAAAACAGTGATATCTTCGTTAG
>JAHDBF010000155.1 GCA_020630525.1 Saprospiraceae bacterium | reverse complement strand
GACAGCAACGGCTGTAAAATAGAATCAAAGGAGAACATTAAAATTACAAACATCTCAAATCCATCTCATGGCAACATAAGCATAAAAGGTATACCTAAGTCTGGCAACTAGTTAAAGTCTAGACAAAATAAAGTTTAGCAATTATCATAGTAATGGTTTTATATTTTATTATTTTTAGAAAAACTATTACTATGAAAATCTTCAAGCTCTTATTCATTCTATTTGTATCTACTACCCTATTTGCCCAAGATAAAAATCCTCAAATAGAAAAACTTGCTGCCTCATTTGAACAAGAAGTTATAGAATTGAGAAGACATTTTCACCAATATCCAGAATTGTCTAATCGGGAATTTAATACTGCAAAACGCATCGCGGAAGAACTGACAAAACTTGGACTTGAAGTGGAAACGGGTATGGCACATACTGGTGTTGTAGGATTATTAGATACTGGCAAACCAGGCCCTACCATTGGCTTAAGAGCTGACATTGACGGACTCCCAGTTACCGAACGTACACCAGTACCGTTTGCATCTGTTGAAAAAACAGAATATCTCGGAGACAAAGTTGGCGTAATGCATGCCTGTGGGCACGACACGCACATTGCTATGCTACTAGGTGCTGCCAAAGTATTGACAAGTATGAAAGATGAATTAAAAGGTAAGGTAGTATTTGTTTTTCAACCAGCAGAAGAAGGTGCACCCACTGGAGAAGAAGGAGGAGCTGAATTGATGATAAAAGAAGGACTGATTGACAAGTACGGTATTGAGGTGATGTTTGGACAGCATATCAGTTCTGGTCTTGACGTTGGGAAAATACGATATAAACTGGGCGGTATTATGGCTGCTGTAAATGGAATGACCATAAAAGTAAAAGGAAAACAAACGCACGGATCAAGACCATGGAGTGGCGTAGATCCGATTACTGTTTCTGCACAAATGATCTTAGGTTTACAAACCATTGTCAGTCGTCAAATGGACTTAACAAAAGAAGCATGTGTAATCTCCATAGGAAAAATAAAAACAGGAACAAGGAATAATATTATTCCAGAAGAAGTAGAAATGCTAGGCACTATAAGAACGCTAGATGTAGGTATGCAAGAAGAAATTCACAAACGTATCCGCCGTATGCTAACAAACATTGCAGAGGCGTCTGGTGCAGAAGTAGATATAGACATCCACAAAGGCTACCCTATTACTTTTAACAATGTGGAATTGACTAAGGATATGTTACCACACTTATATAGTGCTGTAGGAGAAGAGAATGTTCTGATTACAAATCCAAGCACAGGTGCAGAAGATTTTTCTTTCTTTGCACAAGAAGTTCCAGGTATGTATTTCTTTGTAGGTGGAAAACCACTTGATGTAGATCAATATGATGCTGCACCACACCACACTCCTGACTTTTTTATTGATGAATCTGGTATGCTAAACGGCGTTAAGACAATGAGCTATTTGACATTGGGATATATGAATAAGTAGAAGTATCAAGAATTAAACACATTAATAAAAAAAAGCCAAATATTTTGCAATTATAATAATTGCAAAATATTTGGCTTTTTACAATAAGAAAATTTAACTTATATACAGAAGAAATATTTCTCTATTCCTCAATCTCTTCTTCATAAAGAAAGATTTGATTTTCACTGATCACTTTTATTGTTGGTGAGCTATTCCACTGTTCAACCTTACCTTTAAAGCAAACTATTTTTGATTCTAGGTTTACTTTTGGATCATAACTGAATGAAGCAATTTTTTCCTTAGGTATAAAGATGCTAAAAACATTATTAGGCCATTGTTTGTCTACATTCAACCATAAGTTTCCTTTACGAGAATATCGACTAGAGACAACTTTCCCACATACCGTTACATCTTGATTTACCATCTTAGCAGCTTCAGTTGAGTTATAGTGATAGCGTGGTAATTTATTTTGATCCATAGCTGCCACATCTCCTTCTAACAAGTTACTAAACCATGCATCTTTATCAAACTCAGCTTCTAAAGTTTGATCAACATTTTTAAAAAAATTAAACCCTACAATTTCTTCAATTTCGTCGACCGATTTTGCGTATTCTTCCAGTTCAAAAGTAGCATTTTGATTGGGAATCAAGAATCCTATCATACGCTGGTTTACTGGATCATATGCGACTTTAGTAAATTTTTCAGGAATAGAAACCTTATTAATCGCACGTTCAATTTTTGGTAATCGATAATTTAATACAGGTGCTGTAACCACATATAGAGGTACGTTATTCTCAATAACATAGTTTCTCAAGTGACTCTCTAAGTCTGCCCACCTGCGTCTATTTAACTCAGGAACTTGCGGTGACATATTACTATAATAGTAAGATTCAGAAAGCGCTTTTCTAGACCATTTAAAGTCCGAACTTGGAGCCAAATGTCCTCGATCCCAACCAAATCCATCATATTCAGTCTCTCCATCTGTAGATTCAGTGGTGAGGAAATAATCAGCTTCAACTGCAGTTCCAGTCTTCACTTTAGGATCTACCCTGAAATCATCTGTCCTAGGTTGTTTTCCATTTTTAATCTCTGGTAAGATTATATGCGCAACCCATTTTGCTTGTTCATGGCGTTCGGCATATTCTAAAATCATTGCGCTATGCTCGATATAATCATCAGAAGGCAAACCTACTTCTTTTAAATCATTAATAACTTTTTCTAATTTAAAATTTTCAAGCTCCTTTTCTAGCCGAGCCTCTTCTAGTTTTATTTCTGATATTTTCTTTTTAACTTCAATGATGTTATCATCAACTGTTTGACCAAAACAGAAATTAGCAGAAAGTAATAATATCAATAATCTCATCTTCAATTTTTTGTTCCAATTATAAATGATTAAGCAATATCAATTCTAAAGACAACAATTATGCAAAACTTATTTCAACTATTGGCTTTGGCGTATTATGTTTTTTATCTTGCGTGTTTTAACGCTATTCTATCCAAATAAGTAAGATACAAGACATAATTTTGATCCTAAACTTGCTTTATTGATAATGCCACTTTCTTTTGCTCTGCATTGATATCTATTACTTTTACTTTCACTTCTTGGTTTACAGCTACCACTTCTGATGGGTCTTTTACAAATCGATTTGCTAATTCAGAAATATGCACTAAACCAGATTCTTTAATTCCTATATCGACAAATGCGCCAAATTTGGTAACATTATTAACAATTCCTGGTAAAATTAATCCAATAGAAAGATCATTTATTGTATTTATTCCTTCCTTAAATTGTACATTCTTTGCTTCTCCTCTTGGATCTAACCCAATTTGAGAAAGTTCTTTTACGATATCTTTAAGTGTTGGAATTCCAATGGTATCTGTTACATATTTTTGTAAATCTATAGAGTCACTTAGCTCTTGATTGTTAATCATTGCATCAACAGATATTGACAAATCTTTAGCCATAGATTTTACAATCGAATAACTCTCTGGGTGAACTGCTGTATTGTCCAGTGGATTCTTACCATCTTTTATCCTTAGGAATCCAGCACATTGCTCAAATGCTTTTTTCCCTAATTTCGGAACTTTTAATAATTCTTTTATTTGTTTAAAAGATTGAATTTCGCCTCTGTAATTAACAATGTTTTGTGCTACAACTGGACCTAATCCAGAAATATGAGTCAACAAATGTTTGCTTGCTGTATTAAGATTCACTCCTACAGAATTAACACAACTTACTACAGTCTCGTCTAACTTTTCTTTTAGTAAAGTCTGATTTACATCATGCTGATACTGCCCTACTCCAATAGATTTAGGATCTATCTTAACAAGCTCTGCCATTGGATCTAAGAGCCTTCTTCCGATGGACACAGCTCCACGTACCGTTACATCTTTATCTGGAAATTCTTCTCTTGCAACTTTAGAAGCAGAATAAATAGATGCGCCACTTTCATTTACGAAAAATATTTCCAATTCATTTGCAATAGGTAAAGACTTTACCATTCTTATTGTCTCTTTTCCGGCTGTTCCATTACCAATAGCCACTGCATCAATGTTATACTTTTTTACTAAATAAGAAATCTTTGACTTTGATTCTTCGTATTGATTTTGCGGAGGATTGGGATAAATTACATCATCATGTATTAGCATACCGTTCCTATCCAAAACTACTGTCTTACAACCTGTTCTAAATCCCGGATCAATAGCGAGTATCACTTTCTCTCCAAGTGGCGGATTTAATAAGAGGTTTTTTAAATTAGTTTGAAAAACTTCTATTGCTTCTTTATCTGCTTTTAATTTAGCTTGATTTTTAAATTCTAATTCTATAGATGGAAGCAATAGCCTCTTAAGACAATCTTTGGTCGCTAATGAAATTTGTAGACCTGATTGACTATTAAAGTTTCTGATCAAGTAATTATTGATTTTATTTTCGGCACGCTCATTATCAATGGATATTTTCATTTTTAGAAATCCTTCTTTAGCTCCTCTATACATTGCCAATAATCTATGTGACGGAGTGGATTCTAATCGTTCACTAAATTCAAAATAGTTTTTATATTTCTCCGCTTCAGTTTTTTTCTTTTTGACAACTTTGGTTTCAATCATTGCATATCGCTCAAACATGAGGCGGACTGTTTCTCTGATTTTAGGGTTTTCATTTATCTGTTCAGCTATGATGTAACGTGCGCCTTGCAATGCATCCTCTGCCGTTGGCACTTTTTCATTAGTAAAGTTATTTGCAACATTAAAAATATTAGGCTCTTTTTGTTCGGTAATTACATTTGCCAATGGTTCTAACCCTGATTCCCGTGCAACGGTAGCTTTCGTTTTCACTTTCTTTTTAAAAGGTAGATATATATCTTCCAATATTGTTCTATCCCAACAATTTTCAATCTTACTTTGAAGTTCTTTAGTTAATGAATTTTGCTCAGAAATAGATTTAATAATCGTTTCCTTCCGCTTGATAATTTCTTTTATCGAAATTAATTCATTTTTTATATCAGCGATACTAAGCTCATCTAAAGAACCAGTTTTTTCTTTTCTGTATCGCGAAATAAAAGGTACGGTAGCACCATCTTCCAATAATTGTATGGTATTTCTTACTCCTGCTCTATTTAATCCCAATTTCTTTGAGATAATATCAACACTTTGATTAATTTCCTCCATAATCTACATTCTAAATATTTCGATACAAAAATACACTTACAACGACTATGATTTTTTATAAATGCGGTTTTTTATTTTCTATAATACTTTTATTCAATCTCAGTCATTGTCAGATCCTCCTTGGGCAAAATCAAAAACCAGAAAATACGTTTTCTGTAGCAAATTTAAATTGTTGGGGATTGCATGTTTGGATTCCTGGGATCGAAAGAAAAAATAGATACCCCAGAATTATCAAAACATTAGATTCCCTAGATGCAGATGTTTTTACACTACAAGAATGTTTTCACAACAAATTGAGAAAAAAAATTATAGATCATTTTGGAGACAGCTACAATTTTGCTGTTGATCTACATTGCAATTCTGGTACGATTCTAAAGAAAGATTGTTTTGGAGGATTAGTCACAATATCTAAACATCCAATTCTTGAATCAAATTTTTATCCATTTAGTAAAAATCAAGGCATGAAAATGAGTGAGCGGTTAGGCAAAAAAGGATTTATTGTTTCAAAAATAAATATTAACGGAACGATAGTATACATTATTAATACTCATCTTTATGCTGGAACAAAACAAAAAGATGAAATTCAGAGGCTTCATCAGTTTAATGAAATCGTCAAATATATAAGAGATAAAAATCTGTTGGGTGAAAAAATCATTTTTAGTGGAGATTTAAATATTGAACATCCAAAAATAGAAAGCCCTTATGCAAATACAGAAATCTACAACACATTGCTTTCTGAATTAAAATTTTCAGATGCAATGAATAAAAAAGTAATGGAATATACCTATGACTCTACAAAAAATAAATATGTAAAAGATAATAAAAAGGCCATAGCTGTTCAGCAAATATTTGACTACATTTTATACAAAAACCTAAATTGTAAATCTCAAGAATTGATAGCACCAAAACCAGAAATTTCAGATCATTTTGGATTGATGTCTATATTTTATTGATCTTATTATTGAGGTGTAAATAATTCTTACAAAACAAATAATCTCTGACATTTAGTAATGCTTTTTCTATTCAGTTAATACAATTATCTTTACTGTATGACTGATAAAAGTAAAATGAAAATAGTAGCAAAAACATCATTTGGATTAGAAGATGTTTTGATAGATGAGTTAAAACAATTGGGTGTTCAAGAGGTCAAAAAACTTACTAGAGCTGTGGTTTTTGAAGGAACGAAAGAAACTTTATACCGAGCAAATTTATGGCTCAGAACTGCGAATCGATTACTCGTACCGATACAAACTTTTAAAATAAAAAGTGCTGATGATCTGTATAATAAAGTAAAAGAAATTGCTTGGGAGGAGATCTTTAAGCTTGACCAAACATTTGCTATAGATTCCACTGTTTTTTCTTCTATATTTAATCATACTAAGTTTGCTGCGTTAAAAGCCAAAGATGCCATTGCAGATCGTTTTAGAGATAAATACGGTGCTAGACCAGATGTGGATACCGACTTTCCTCATATTAGAATAAATTTACATATAGGAAAAGAAGATGACTGCACCATCAGTTTAGATAGTTCAGGAGATCCATTATTCAAAAGAGGATTTAGAGAAAGTAGTAGTATGGCTCCTCTAAAAGAAGACTTAGCGGCAGGCATGATCTTGTTAAGCGGTTGGGATAAAAAATCTACGTTTGTTGATCTGTTTTCAGGGTCTGGAACGATACTTATCGAAGCGGCGATGATCGCTTGTAATATTCCACCAAACATCGATAGAGCAGAATTTGGCTTTATGAATTGGAGAGATTATGACGAAAATTTATTTAATAACGTAGTAGAAGATGCGTTAGAAAAAGAGATAGAAATAGATTTTAAAATCATAGGTACTGACATTGATGCTAGAGTCATGGGAATGGCACGAGCAAATATAGAAGCCGCAGGATTAACAAATACGATAGAATTACATAAAAAAGATTTTAAGGATTTTGAAGCTCCAGTATCTCCAGGAGTGATCGTATGTAATCCTCCATATGGAGAACGGATCGGAGAAAACGTTGATGGTCTATATAAAGATTTTGGAGATAACCTTAAGGAAAGATACGCTGGATGGAATGCATGGCTAATCAGTTCTAATATGGGTGCATTAAAAAAAGTTGGCCTAAGACCATCTAGAAAAATCAAATTATTTAACGGTAGCTTAGAGTGTCGATTTATGAAATATGAGATGTATCGAGGGACCAAGAAGATTCATAAGTTGGTAGG
>JAHDBF010000154.1 GCA_020630525.1 Saprospiraceae bacterium | reverse complement strand
TGTACGTACATTTATGATAAAATTCAATAAAATGCTAACCATTGAGCAACTTACAAAAGAAATAGCGCCTGAATTGGCCGACAAAGAAGCGAGACTAGACATACGCATTAATACCGTTTACAAACTGTTCCTTAAGCAAGTATATAAACCAGCTGGTTATAGGTCATTAAGTGCTTTCATTTTGCAAGCTGCCATCGAAAAAGCTGAATCAATAATCGAGAAAGAGCAATTAATATTGGCGTCTGAAAAAGATAAGGAAACATTCTTTAATGCGCTTCTTAAAACTGCGGAACCAAATGATGCATTGAAAAAAGCTACTAAGGCATATAAAGAATCAATCAAGTAAAAGTGGAATACTTAACAATACCTCTTGAAAAATCATTTGATAGGAAAAAATTCGATTGCGGAAAATCTTCATTAGACGATTACATCAAAACTCAAGTAAGCCAAGACGTAAAGAAAAAACTTTCAGTTTGTTTTGTCCTCTTGGATACGGATCAAAAAACTGTAGTAGGTTATTATACACTTTCTAATGGAAGTATTCCATATAACAATGTTCCAGAAAATTTGAGAAAAAAATACCCAAGATCATATGACTATATTCCAGTTACGTTGCTAGGAAGATTGGTACTAGATAAAAAAGTAAAAGGGCAAGGACTTGGAAGTCAAATTCTTATTGACGCATTGAAAAGGAGCTTAAGAGTTTCTGAAAAAGATTTAGGTTCTGTAGCTGTGATTGTTGACCCAATTGATCAAGAGGCTGAAAATTATTACGCCCACTTTGGATTTATAAAATTACCAAGTAGTGGAAAAATGTTTTTGGATATGAAAACCATAAAGAAATTGGGTCTTTAATAAACTGTAATTCTTAGGACTTTAAATAGTCCCAAACAACCCACATTCCACAAGCTCACAGATTATATGCCCCAACAAAATATGTGACTCTTGAATGCGAGGCGTTTCATCACTAGGAACAATGATATTAATATCAGCAATAGACCTAATATCACCACCACCTTTACCACTTAGTGCGATGGTAGTAACACCCATTTCCTTCGCTTTATGAATGGCATTTATAATATTCGGAGAGTTACCAGAAGTGCTGATGCAGATTAAAATATCTCCTTTAGCTCCTTTCGATTCTAATAATCTAGCATACAGGTTTTCATAACCATAATCATTGGCAATTGACGTAAGGGCAGAAGTATTGACATGCAGTGCTTCTGCAAAAAGTGCAGGTCTATCTAATAAAAATCGACCGCTAAATTCTGCTGCCAAATGTTGTGCATCAGCTGCGCTTCCTCCATTGCCACAAAACAATAATTTATTTCCTGCTTGGAAAGTAGCTATGATTAATTCACTAACTTTTTCGATGGTAGAAATCAATGCTTTATCGGCAAGGATCGCCTGTTGCGTAGAGATATTGTCTTGGATAATCTGTTCGATTCGATTCATAGTTAGTGTTCTAGTGACTAATATTTTCATTTGGAAAAGCCAAATCTATAATGGCTTTATAATAGGTTTCCCAACTATATTTTTGCTTTAATGTTTTCATATTCGAAGAAAATATTTTCAAATTTTGCTCCGCAAAAAACAAATCAATTTTTTCCGCTATAGCAGATTTATCAGCAGGCACAACATAACCTTGAGTGCCATCATCAATGATCTCTTTTAGTCCACCAACATCAGTGAGTAGTAATGGTTTCTCAAACTGTATAGCGATCTGAGAAATCCCAGATTGAGTAGCACGATGATAAGTCTGCGTAATGAGATCACTGGCAGAAAAATAATATTTCACTGACTCGTTGGGAATAAAATCCGTTTTAAGAATAACGCGTTCTTCTAATCCTAAAGCCTTTATTTGGTCCAAATATTTTTGTTCATCATCATAAAATTCTCCTGCAACGATCAGCTTTAGTTTATGCTTCTTATAATCACATTCAGCGAAAGCGTCCAACAATAAATCTAGTCCCTTGTAAGCACGTATAAAACCAAAAAAAAGTAAGTACCTATATTCAGAATTCAAACCCAATTTCTCAATGGCTTCCTCTCGATCAACCGCTTCGCCATAGTTGTCATAGATCGGATGTGGCGAAAGACTAATCTTCTCTTCTCCAACAAAATCTTGTAAATCTTGACGCACAGATTCAGACATCACTACGAAGTAATCTGCACTTTTGATAAAGTAGTTGATAAGGCTATGATCCCCGACATTTCTTTCGTGAGGATATACATTATCTAGAGAAACCAAAGTTTTAGTTTTTGATTTTCGCAAAACAGTTCCCAGTGCAGGACCCAAATATGGATGCCAAAATTTACTGATAACAAGATCGGGATTAAAGTCTCTAATCTGCTTTCCAGCTTTGTACCATGTTAATGGATTCACCGAACTGATGACTCTTTTTATATCAAGATTATTGGGTGCAGGTCCATCATGATATTGATCTTTTCCTGGGAAAAAAAGCGACGGATATTGTAGCGTTAGGTTAATGATTTTGACTTGCCAACCTTGAGTTTGAAACTCTTGAGCCAATCGCTCATTAAAAGAAGCAATACCACCTCGATAAGGATGCGCTGGTCCGATGATTACCAGTTTTTTCAACACTATATTTCTTCGGATATTTTGTAATCATTCCTATCTGATCGACTTCGAGAAATTAATTCTGCCAAGAAACCACCAATAAATAATTGAACACCTACAATTACCGTTAGTATTCCTAAGTAAAACATCGGTCGATCATCAATACCTTGTACATCAAGGAACAATTTGGATACAGTTAGGTAAAGTAATATAATAACTCCAATAAAAAACATCAATGCACCCAGCGTTCCAAAAAAGTGCATTGGTTTCTTCCCAAATTTACCGATAAAAGATACCGTCATTAAGTCTAAAAATCCATTGACAAATCTACTCAGACCAAACTTTGATTTACCGTATTTTCTGGCTTGATGGATAACTACCTTTTCGCCGATTTTGGTAAATCCTTCCCACTTTGCCATGATAGGCAGACATCGGTGCATATCTCCATACACTTCTATATTTTTAACTACTTCGTTTTTATAAGCTTTGAGTCCACAATTGATGTCATTTAGTTTTATACCACTGACCATTCTTGCAGATAGATTATATAGTTTACTAGGTAGATTTTTAGTCAATACGTTGTCATATCTTTTTTTCTTCCATCCAGAAACGAGATCATAACCATCGTTGATTATCATTTCATATAAGCCTGGAATTTCATCAGGACTGTCTTGTAAATCCGCGTCCATAGTGATGACAACTTCACCTATCGCTCGAGAAAAAGCGGTATTTAGTGCAGCGGATTTTCCATAGTTTCTGCGGAATTTTACCGCCTTAATATTTTCGTTTTTAGCTTGTAGATTTTTGATCGTTTCCCAAGAGTTGTCAGTACTGCCATCATCGACGAAAATGATTTCATAACTATATTCATTTGCTTCCATGACTTTTGCAATCCAAGATGTCAATTCTGGAAGCGATTCCGCCTCGTTAATAAGCGGAACTACTATTGTTATTTTTTTCGTATACGTCAATCCGTTATTAGTTGGTTTTTATAATTAGTCCGATGATTAATGAACAGAATAATCCTGGGAATATCAATCGTACAATATATTCAAGGACTGATGTGGGAAAAGTAGGTAAAATGTCATTTGGATTTATGGTATCAAATGCCTCTTCCACATCAATATCTTCATTAAGTACACCTTCCATCAATTCTAATACTTTACTTCCTTGTTCTACTACAACTTCCATAGCAACATTTACCAAGTCTGGATTAATATAATGATATAGTAAGTACGAAAAAACGGTACACATCGCAATCCCAATAGCAGCTGGTATAAACATACTGATCACTGCTTCGCCAAGTGTCAATTGTCCTTCATTAAAGAATTTTGCATCATTACCTGACTTTACCAGCATACCTATGATTACAAGTAAAGAGATAAAACTTCCATACATGATAAAGCCTTTCGGATTTATTAACTGCATAGCAAAACTGGTAATTATTAATAATCCACCCAAAATCAGTCCATTGTATATTGGAGAATTTCTCATTAATTCAATTTTTGTACAAAAATATTAAGAATTGTTCAGAGCAATGTCATTTCCTTGGATTATCCCAACAATCGTGGATTTATAACGTGATCCAACAAAGGGACTGTTACCAGAATTAGAAGAAATATCTTTTTTCTCAAAGGTAAAAGGCTTTTCTGCATCCCAAATCGTGATTGAGACATCACTTTCTAATGCTATTGTACTTTCTGGTAGATTGAATATTTTTCTTGGATTAATGGCCATTTTCTCAACAATGACTTCTGAAGACAATATTTCTAAACATGCAACGCCACATGTCTGTAGTCCCAATGCACCAAATTCTGCATAAGGAAATTCTTTAAGTTTTGATTCTTGATCTAAAGCAATATGGTTTGAACAGATAATGTCTATAGTATCTGTATTCACTGCTTTGATCAGTGCGTCTTTATCTTTTTCGTCTCTAAGCGGTGGTAAAACTTTACGATTGACATCGAATGTGTCTAAGGAAGCATCAGATTCTATCAAATTATGGTAAGATACAGAACAATATAAATTTCCGACCTTCTTCTCTTTTTTGATTTTTGCTACACTTTCTTTTGCAGATAATAAATGTAAAAGTAAATTTCCGTCAGTATAAGCTTTTATGGCTATTGCTTCGTCAATTGCAATTATTTCCGATACAGTGGGAATGGCATTTAATCCCAGAGAAGTAGACACAACTCCTTCATGCATTTGCCCATTAGGACTGAGTTTTTTATTGGTGGGATTAAATAAGATTAATCCATTAGATTTCTTGAGATATAAAAACCCTCTTTTTAATAAATCTGCTGTAGTTTTGGCACAAACACCATCTCCAAAAGCAATTGCTCCAGAAGTTTCCATATCAAGCAATTCTGCCATTTCTTTACCTTCTAGATTTTCACTTAGCGCCGAGATTATTTTACAATCGACGATATGGTCTTTTGTTTTTTCTTTAATCAGAGATAAGCTTCCAGCATTGTCAAAATAATTTTCTTTGCTAGACAACACACATATGGTTCCAAACCCACCTTTTAAGGCTGCATCAAGACTTTGAGTTAAAGTTTCTCTATGTTCAAATCCTGGTTCTCCTATACGTGTTCCGACGTCGATCCAAGAGGGAGAAATATGTAGTGATTGTCCTTCAATAATATTTGCCTTTGGCTCAGAAATGTTTTTATTGATCTGTGTGAATCTCCCTTTCTCTATCAACACATCCATCGTTTTCAAATGGTATTTTGAATTCGGATCAATTATTTTACACTTTTTTATCAGTACACGCATTATAGAATTATACCTTCCAAAATCTCAATAATAAAGTTTCTATTGCTAGAAATATCAACGCCAAAATAATGAATAATCTCCATAGCACTCGACCTTTATCTGCTTGTTTTACCAATGTCCCCATTTCAGCTTTCATAAAATTTTCAAAAACTTGATATTGGTCTCCGTATTTTTCTTTGATTTCATTCAATCCTACAAAGCTAAGATCAGATTCCAGTCTATTATAGTTGAATGCATATCTATCTACAATAGAGTCATTGAGCGTTAAATCATAGATTCCAGATTTATCCACCTGATTATTAAAATCTATGACTGTTTTACGTCCTATTCTAGTTTGTCCAGGGATAAATTCTGTAGCACCTTTGATTTTAAATATGGTTTCGTTACCAGTAGAGATGTTTGGGACATCTGAGATATTGTCTTTTCCTATTGAATATGCCAATGGTTTTACAGTACCTTTAGAAAGTGCCATTTTATAAATCATCGGTACGAATACCTCTGCGATTTTTACTAAGTTATTCTCGTTTTCACTCAATGGTGCAGCACATAAATAGAATATGCCTTTTTCTTTTTGATATTTTTGAAGGAATGGAGAACCATCTCTATAATTTAATAGGTTTTCTCCTCCACGACTTGTAAAATTAGTTACTGTGAAGTTACCTTTAGTACTTGGTAATTTTATGTTATTGTCAATACGTTCGTATACATTTTCAAAGATAAACTCTTTGGTATTTATCTTAAATACTTCTCGCTCATTGGCATCATAATTTGCCAATGTATTTACAGCAAGTTTGCTTAATAGTTGATTCGTATTATTTATATCTGTATTTCTCGAAGGAAACAATAATACCTTTCCTCCATTGATAACATAATTTTCGATTTCGGTTACTAATCCAGAACTGATATTTCTGATGTCATTTAATATAATTAGATCATAAGAACCAAATTCGCTATACTTTATATTAGATATCGACTGATTGGTTAACTGAAAATTCGGCAAACCTCTAAGCAGTGAAGTCAAGTACTTATTGTCTCTGCCGTCATTTAGCGATAAAATCTTTACATTATTATTCAATTGAAAAGAAACCAAATAACTGTCATCAAACTGTATAGGGAAATCTTCTACTTTAATCTCTATATTCTGCCAGCCGCCTTCTAAAAACACCAAATCAAAAGTATCAGTCTTTGTACTATTTGCTTCAATATTAAATTTACCAACTGGTTTGGTTTGTCCGTTTTCATTGATAAATAGTCTTACGTCATTCTTTGCTTCTGTTCCATAATTATGGAGTTTTACGACAAGAGGATTCGCTTGGTTTTTAAGTGGAACAGGGCTAAGAAAATACGCACTATCTATACTAATATTGTTTTCTTGGATAGACGTAAATGGCAATATCTTTACATTTAAGTTGGTATCAATATCGGTAGGAAGGTCAGAAATGTTTTGTTGAAAATCTGATAAAATATAAATGCTGTTATTAGCCTTTACATTGTCAAATAATTGTGTTTGACGAGTTACAATTTTCGATAATTTATTGACTTTAGGAGTAATCTCTATTTCGTCAATGGTGGACAATGCATCTTCTTTACTGATCCATCTTTGTTGTTTTCCAGAAAGCTCGTTAGTAACAATCTGAAATTGATCTGTTTCTGAGTAAGCATCTACAATTTCTCTGGCTTTAGCTTTTGCTTTATCAATTAGCGGTACATCTTCACTAAGCGACTGCATACTAAAGGAATTATCGACAAAAAGACTGACAAAATTATCTCGATTTTGATTTAATGATTTATCCGCAAGATAAGGTTGAGCAAAAGCAAAAATAAGCGCTGCCAATGCTGCTAATCTAGACAATAACACCAATAGGTTTCTAATCCTACTTCGGTTACTGGTCTCTTCTTTGACTTCTTTTAGGAATTTTACATTGGTAAAATAAACCTTCTTAAATCTACGGAAATAGAAGAGATGTATAAGGATTGGGATTGCTAGCAATAACAAAGCCCACAAAAAACTTGGAAATACAAATTGCATATTGACGCAAAAATAGGATTAGTAATAGAATTAGTCAGGAAATTCAGACATTAAGTAACGTGGAAAGGTGTCGAGATGTTTGTTTAAATGT
>JAHDBF010000153.1:1386-7507 GCA_020630525.1 Saprospiraceae bacterium | reverse complement strand
GTCCCGATGAAGTACATATGTATCAGTTGGGGAGGAATACGATTAAGCAGTATCGGAAATAGTTATTTCAAATTGACATAACTAATATGATTTTAAAGTACAAAAGTTATTTTTTGGGAGCCAAAGAATCTACCTCATTTAGTTTAGATTTTTTAGAAAAAAATGTAGTTAAACAGCAAACAATTTTTGATGCTATAGATAGGAAAAGTACAGAGTATTACATCATTTATAATTATATGGAAGGTGTATATCATAAGTTCAATTTAAACAACGAATTGCTAAGCAGTGGTAAAATTAATTATGGGTATTGGACTTCCGATATAGTAAAAAGTTCAACTTTTGTTGAATTCAATACTTACAAAGGATTTGAATGTATTGTTATAAAAGAGAAACTGTCATTTAGTGAAATGTACTATTATTTATTAGACAGTAACATTTTTCTAAATTATATTGATAAAGAATATTTAGATTTATTATCAATTTCTTCAAAAAACCACTTAAAATATAATTACCAAGGCTTCGGTATTGTAGGTAAAAAATTGATAAAAACAGAATCTAGATTTGACACTATTTATGCACTAGATGACTCAAATATTTAATAATTGAATTAATATTAAAATGAAATATTACTTAATTACTGGATTCAGTTCATCTGTATTGACCTATTTAATAATCCTATTTATTTTTACAAATTCTAATAACTTAAACATCGGATCTACAATAAAATATAGATCAACAGATGGTAATTTTTTTTACGCATGTATTCCTACTAAAGGAAAAAACTATGAGACTATGTACAAAAATTTTAAAAAGTACTTAGCAGAAGAATCGACTATTGACAAAAACCAAAAATTAATTAGAGTATCAAGAAAAAACTATCTAAACATATCAAGGTGGCTAGAATATCAATCAACTCCAGAATGGAACTTTGACAAATTTCAAAATAGTCACTTTTAAATAACTTAGATTTATGGTAATATTATCGAGGATGGATTTTTTTTAGAAATTTCCATCCTTCTCTTTAGGTTTTATCTTCTCCTTTAAATCATAAAAAAACTGTCCAACTTTAGTTCTTGGTTTATCAGACTTTTTCTTCGATTTAGCTTTTTGCTTTTTCTGCTTGGCTTTCTTTTTCTTACGTTTTTTCTTGGCTTTTTTACGCTTCTTGTCGTTCTTGATTATAACGTACCGTAGGCTTATTGCTGAACTATTGCTAAACTTTTTATCGACAGATTTATCTAAGACAAACTGTGGTAAATAATCCGCAGAAACATTTAATCTACCAATGGTTAGCTCCAATCCTAAAGTTACAGGAATCATCAAGCTTTTATCATAAGTCTGTTCTGGAATATCTAATTTGTTCCATTGGGCGCCTATTCCTGCCCCTAAATAAAAATTGAATGTTTTAAAAAATAAAGGAAAATGTTGCTCTACTAAAACTGCAGTTTTATAATCATCCGTAAATAATCCCCCAGAAAAAATACCTTCTACTGTGTTCCGCTTACTGATCCTTTGTTGTAGTGAAACACCAAAGTCGTCGCCCAATCTTGTTCCTACTGCAGTAATGTAAGCTTGCGAGAAAACACCAGCTGCGAATATCAATAGACATGCGAGAATTAGTAATTTTTTCATTTTTATTCATTTACATTTGCTGATATATAGAACTGAAAACATTTTGAGTAAATTATACACAGTTATAAAAGTTGCTAGATTTTATTGGGACGCGATAACTCCTTATCAGGTACATTCTCCATTTTTTTATGCCTTTATAAAAGAAGTCGCATTTAATAATAAGCACTATTACATTTTTGATAAAATCGAACATTTAAAAAATCACTTAAAACAAAATCACGAACTTATAGAGGTTAAAGATTTTGGTGCAGGTAGTAAAGTGAATGATAGTAATAAAAGATCAATCTCAAGCATCTTGACAAGTGCTGCTATTCCACATAACAAAGCTAAGGTACTTTTTCATCTGGTAAGACATTTTGGTTGTAAACAAATATTAGAATTAGGTACTAACCTAGGAATTGGCACTTCTTATTTAGCCAGTCCTTCTTCACAGAGTCAAGTTACAAGCATAGAAGGATGTCCAAACATATTTAAGCTAGCAACCCATAATTTAAACCAATTTGGCTTTAATAATATCAGATTAATAAATGATGAATTTTCTAATGCTATTGAAAATCTCGTTTCTGAAAATGCAGTTTTTGATCTGATATTTATAGATGGAAATCACTCATATGATGCTACATGGAAATATTATTCTCTACTAAAAAGTTGTCATTCAAATAATGCAATCATAGTTATTGATGATATCTTTTGGTCAAAAGGAATGAACGAAGTTTGGCAAAAAATTAGAAGTCAGAAAGAAGTGGCAGCAAGTATCGAAATGTTTGATCTTGGAATTATCATGATGGATAAAAATACTCCTAAAAAACATTTTTCATTAGTACCCTACTTATGGAAACCTTGGAAGATTGGATTGTTTCCTAAGTAATAATCCGATTAAATAAAGAAAATATATATTCAAAACAAACTAAAACGTTAATATTAAACGCATTCAGGAATAAGCCATTATTTTTGAGCAAAATTTAAAAAAAATGAAAATATATCACATCATATGCTTAGCTGCAATTTTAAGTCTAAGCGCTTGTAAATGGAAAACCACAAAAAGTGCTTTAAAGCATGGAGAAATACTAAAATCTTCTATAAATTCTTTCGAAAAGAATAGACAGAAATTATCATCCAATCTTGTAAGCACTTTGGAAGAAGCAGAAGAATCATTGAGTGCAGAAAATCCAGATTTACCTAAAGTAAGTAAAGACTTCGAAAAAGAATGGACAGGAATCCAAAACAGATACAACAAGCTAAAAAAAGATTTTGCCAAAGTAGGCGAAAGTTCTAATAATTATTTTGACGAATTGAATGGATTAAGCAGTGCCATCAATAAAGCTGAATTAAGAAATCAAGAATTGGCAAAAAATAAAGAATTAAAACTTAAGTGGGACAAATCGTATAAAGAGGCAGAAGTTAGCATTAATAAAGTGACCCAAGTGTTGGAGTCTGGAAATGACTTTCACATGGTTTTAGTCGCAAGTAGTATCCGTCAAAAACTTGAGCAAAATGTTGACGAATTAAAAGTCATTTCAGATCAAGCTAAGGCATTGTTACAAGATCTAGAATTATTTACTCAAGCAGGAAGAGAATTAGTCGAAGGATAATTATGAAAATATTTGCATATATCAGTTTTATCGCAATTTTACTATTGGCTTGTAATTCAGTAGAAAATAACACGCCTAAAGTTGCTGCTAAAAAAGAAGTGTCGGAGCAAAAAAAGCAAAAGGGAAAACGAATCGGAACGATAAAAAAAAGCAAAGACAATTTTATTACTGACGAACAAAAAACGGAGCCTAAAGTAAAGACTTTAGAAAAACCTGAAGCCGGAAAAGAATTGACTTTTTATATCTCTAAACTAAAAGATACCAGCTATTACGAAAAGTATAATCACAATTATAAATGGTTTACTGCTGCTGAAGAGTTAGGAAAAATCGGTGCTCCTGCCATTCCCAAATTAATGGAGCGAATCGACAACGCCAATAGTTATGAAAGAGATCAGATATTCTATGCGTTACTGCTGGCATCTCAAAATGAAAACACCAAAAAATTGGTTGGCGACGACTATATCAAAGTAGGTAGAACAGCAGAGGCAAGACAATTGGATATTTTTACCACTACTGCAAAAATTTGGTGGGATAAACATAAAGACAAATTTAATGGCATCTAGAATTTTTTCAATAATTGCAGTTTTTAGTCTATGTATAACTGCTACTATTTTCCATTCTTGTGCTGAATCAACAGAAGATCGGTTGATAAAAGGAAATTGGATAACAACAGATTGGGAGATCGTTTCTACTAAAGAAAAAGTACATCAAAAAATGAATTTTACTTTTGGTAACGAAAGAAATTATTCTATAGATTATGGTACTGAAATTGAAAAAGGAAAATATTGGATTTCGGGCGGATACCTGCATACCGTTGAGACTGGAAAACTAGAAAAGAAAGTAAAGATTGTTGCTATCGATTCCCTGAATTTACAACTGGAGATGAATCGCGGTGGACAATTGGAATTACTTTCTTTAGAAAAAGTTAATTAAGTCAAAATATTTACACTATATTATTTCTGATAAAACACTTTGACATAGTGCACTTGTAAATCATTAATTTTTAGAATTACAAAATAATGACCAGAAGGTAGGTCAGCACTTGGTATCCAAGAAGCGTTATATTTTTCTGCATTTAATTTTCTTCCTTCCAACTCAGCAACTTGTATTCCATTAAGATTCAATACAGACAAACTTACATTTGAGCTTCTAAAGACTCCATAATTTATATTTAGTGTATCTGTAAATGGATTAGGTGATGCAGCATAGATCATTCCTTTACTAAGGTGGAGATCATTCGTTCCGCTTATGCCTTCTCCATCAACAATGATATCCCATGTTCCTTCTAACACTCCGTTGTTTTCATTAAGACTGATGATTCTTTTCCGCGCATCATATTGCCCCTCCGTTATTTTAGCCGCAGCATCATTTGCAAGATCTGGATCTCCATCAAAATACAATTGTGTAGTGATGGTCGGAAAGTTAGGTGGCGTTATTTTAAAGTGAATATGAGAAGGTCTGAAGCTGCTTCCGTTTAAGTATTTACCAGGATAAATTGTTTCAAAAAGATAAAACCCTTCGCTGTTAGATTTTACATAACCTCTCAATTTAAAACCTTGATTGTCATATGCGCCAGTATCATCTGCATGCCATACATCTATTATGGTGTCTCCCAAATACTCATTACAATCTAAGTTAAGTACGCGTCCACTAATTATCATTCGAGTACCTTTTTCGGAATCAGCTGCCAATTTATTGTTTCCTAGAAAAGGAGGATTATCTGTATAGAATGGACCTTCACCATAATAATCTAAAGTTGTTGGATCACAGGTAGTTTGTTGTGGTTTTTCATTTTTTGTACCTAATAATTTATCGGTCATTAATCCACTGGCTAATCCTGCCAAAGAAGTATTAATTAAAAACTGTCTTCTAGAATTATCACTCATTGTATATCTTTTTTTTCATAACTCCTATATCATAACTTAAATTGTATTTTTTCTATTTTTCTGAAAATTAATTTAAGTCCGTCTTTAGAATAGCGTAAATATCCACGCTTATCGGTTTGCCATCAATAATTTCGCATTCACGCATTGTACCCTCGTACTTAAAGTTAATTTTTTCCAAGGCAGATTTACATTTTAGATTTTCAGTGACGACGTATCCTTCAATTCTGTTCAGTCCTAAATCAGAAAATCCGATTTCAAACAACTTGGGCATCATTTCTTTTAGTATTCCATTTCCCCAATATTCTTTTAATAGCCAAAGTCCAATTTCTGCTTTTCTATGCTTTTTATCTAAGCCATTAAAACCGCAAGCTCCTCTGAATACATTGTCTTCAATTCCAAAAATCCCCCACCAAATACCAGTACCTTCATCTTTTAGAGATTTATACCATTTCATTTGTTCTTTTGTTTCTTCTAACGTAGGGTAATGTACGTCATAGTATTTTGTAATCTCAGGATCAGAAAGTCCCTTGTGAATATTCTTAATATCAGAAGATTCAATTTCTTTTAAAATATAATTTTTAGTTTTCAATTTGATCTATTTTTTTTAACAAATATCTTACTAGTAATTTTCCATTCACTATTCAATTTTTGTAGTGATAAAATATCAGTGTAAGTTACGTCCCCGATTCTCATATCGATTTTTGCTGAACCGATATTACTATCAACAACATCAATATTTAAAATATCTAAACTGCAATTTTTCAGTTCTTCTTGTGTTCTCTTTTCTCTAGACACCCATTTTGGAATTAACGTTTTAAAAAATATATTTTCGGCATGCTGAACATTGTTTTTATCTGTAGAAACAGATTTCATCATTCCATTTTCCAAATCAAAAGCTTTGGTCAGTTTATTTAAATCACCTTTTACATATCCATCAAAATAATGCTCGATTGTTTGACAAATTAAAGTAACATCATTGCTTTTATGTTGTGCAAAGAGGAAAAACGGAGA
>JAHDBF010000153.1:0-1286 GCA_020630525.1 Saprospiraceae bacterium | reverse complement strand
GACAAATTAAAGTAACATCATTGCTTTTATGTTGTGCAAAGAGGAAAAACGGAGACGTTAAAAAAAGAACTATGGCAAATGCATTTTTCATAGTTATATATTTCTTTAAGGAGTTCATGTAATAGACATTCACTAAGTTAACAGACATTTTTGAAAAAAATATTTTTTTATTCAAGCGTTTTTGATTGTTTATGAATAGTATAAGTAATAGGGTTCCGGAAATTGATCAAGTCAGGTGATAAGATGATTATAGACACCAACCCAGAATTTCAGTTTACTCTTAAAAACAAAATCGGGTTTAAGTTAGGTGTTGAAATGGACTACCCTATTTTGCTATCGATTATTCATATAGCTCTTAAACTAAAGTTAATTCTATCAATTCTCTTCCTACTTTATGTAATCCATCTACAATTCTATTGACTTGTTTTTTTGATGGCTTTTTCTTTCCATTTACATACTGAGAAAGAAGTGACTCATTCATACCAATTCTAGCAGCGAGGTGTTTGGAGTTAATTATTTTATAGAACTCGAAGAATTGTTGAAAGTCAATTTCGAAGTCAAGTTGGTCCATACTTATTGGTTTGTCCAATATATCTAGGTAAAGATTTGTGGCTTCCAGCGCATTAAATTGGAGTTCTAGCATCGTTTTTCCAGTAGTGAATATAGGTTCATTCTTTTCAAATCCTGAATATCCAGTTTTCGTTCTTTCTATAACAAATTTAAATTTTCGCATTTTCATTTCTTTTTCAATTTAGCTAGCTTTCTAAGTTTTGCTTCTAATCCTTTACCTAATTCTTGACTGCCATGATTTGGAAAAATTAAAACACCATTTTTAATTGAATGTCTCATCTTTACATGTGACCCTTTTTGACTTACAACATACCAACCATCATTCTTTAAAAGCCTAAAAAATTCAGAACATTTCATTAATACGAAGGTAAATTATAATTTACTTATTTGCAAGTCTAATTTTTTATATACACAATTCAAAGGAAGGAGTCTGGGTCTTCTATGCCGACAAAATTTTTTTTATTCTTGCATGCGATGTACTTCTGCAGCAAAGTACTTTTGGGGGATTTCTTTTAACACAAGATTCCAAGGTTGTAAATAGAACAAATTCCTCTAAGTTTTTATGAAATAATTTTCTTTCCAAAAGTGTATACTCTGCATGATCGCCTTCTCTCAATTCTACTTTATATGCATTTTTAATGGTGCCATCAGGAAACAAAACTTTATTTCCAAACGGCATATAACGGCTATAGTATGTGGCTGTACGTAGTATGCCA
>JAHDBF010000152.1 GCA_020630525.1 Saprospiraceae bacterium | reverse complement strand
CTGTAATTAGAAAATCATCTTCAATACGGATGCCTCCGAAATCACGATTTTCGTTTAATGTTTCATAATTTATAAATGCTTTAAATTTTCCTTCAGATTGGAATTTATCTATTAATTGTGGTATAACGTATATGCCTGGCTCGTTAGTAATTACATTCCCAGTTTCCAACTTTTTTCCTAGTCGTAATGAACGGCTTCCAAACTCTGTTGATCGTACAATCTCATCAGTATAACCAACATAGTTTTCCCCAAAATTTTCCATATCATGCACATCTAATCCCATCATATGTCCCAATCCATGCTGAAAAAACATCGTGTGCGCACCTGCGTTGACAGCTTCTTCGGCATTGCCTTTCATCCATCCAATCTCAATTAAACCTGCAGCAAGTATTTTACATACTTCAAAGTGTACTTCCTTATAAGCAATACCTGGACGTGAAATTTCTCTTGCTTTCAAGTAGCCATTTCTTACGGTATTGTACACTGCTGCTTGCAATTCTGTAAACTTTTTGCTCACAGGAAAAGTCCTAGTCAGATCGCCGCAATAACCACTTTCCAACTCCACACCACCATCATAAAGCATGACATCACCTTCAGACAATGTATTGCCATAATAATGATTATGTAATGTCTCTCCATGTATGGTCATAATGGCTGGATAGGCAAATCTCGTTCCGTGATCGGCAGCAAATTTTTGTGCAACACCTACCAACTCATATTCTTTCATTCCTGCTTTTGCGGCTCGGATAACTGCCTTGTGCATCCCAGCAGAAATACTTACGGCTTTGTCTAACTCTACAATTTCTTCTTCAGATTTTATATTTCTTTGAGAGACTATAGCATGGATTAATGGTAACGAATGTTTGGCATCTTTAGATCCTATTAATTTTTCTAATTTCAAGGTATGTTCTGGGCGATACCTTGGCAGAAACATGGTGTGCTTATCAACGTGATTTTCCAATTCTTTTAGCGGTAACACTTTTTGAATAGCTGCTTTTTGGCCTAATTCGGAAAGTGGTGTTTGCGGTCCAGTCCATATCACCATATCTATGGAGGTGTCATCACCAAAAAGAATTGTTTCTTGATTATCAATATCAATAATGGCAGCCATGCTCGGCAAGTTTATTCCTATATAATATAAAAATGTACTGTCCTGTCGGAATGGATACCAATTGTCCTCAAAATTGACACTACTTTCTTCATTACCAAGAAGTAATATTTTACCAGTAGCAAATTTATTTATTAGGATTTGTCTTCTAGACTTATATGTCTCTGATGGAAAGAAAAAATTTGAAGCCATATTGTTTTAGCATTTTTAAATGGCTTCAAATTTAGTCAATTCATTTCAAATCATTGGAATCTTAATCGCTCACCTTTGCTATGTCCTGCAAAAGATGGTGCGTACATGCATTGTGCCGTAGTAATGCCATTACTATATGTTCCCTTATGCGTGACTCTCAGTGGATATTCGAATACATAAGTACCTCTTCTCATCGAACTAAAAAAGAAATCTGTAGATTGATCTTTTGTTGTTTCGTAGTACCCAAGTCTGTCTTGCCACTTGTATCTTGAGACTACATTCATTGGTTCCAGCCCTGCAGAACGCATGTCTCTCATATGCACATAATCAAGATCGCGATCGGTGCGTAATTCCACTCTAATAATCAGTTTATCCCCTTGATTAAGTTTTGTGTTTTCATCAACATCCAATAACTCAACGCCCGTATCTGTCTTTATTTCTTTATAGACATTTTTTACTATGTTGAATGGATTTTCGTCGGCAGATTTTATTAAATCAAGGTCTTGCCAATATTGCCAATAGGCTGCTCCCCAAACTATTGTTTTATTGGGATTTGATACCGTTATATTTTCGAAATTTCTATTAATTTCCTCACTGGAAAATCCTTTTTTAAAATAGCCAGTGCCTGCTTCTTTATCTGTGATGTTTAATAATTCATTAGCTATACTAACTTCAATTTTTTGATTGTCATTTAACCATTCACTTGTATTATATAATAAAGCGAATACGGCATTTACTGTAGATTTGGAAGATTCCCAATGTGTCGTTTGCTTTTTGGTTAATAGATACATTTTCATATCATCAATAATGGATGCTCCTTTGTCCACATTTTCAAAAAACTCTATGAGCATAGCTTGTTGTGCAATATCAGAATTATACCAACGGTAACCACTTCTCGTTTTCCAATATGTTCCTAACTCTGTGTTATTGATCTTTCTTTCTTCCAATGATTTCTTAATGGAGAAAGCCAATTCTTGTCTTCCACTCCTATAAAATGCTGTACCAATCATTGCTTGTAAATAAGGTGAAGTATTTACCCAATACTTTTCCATCTGACTTATAAAATAACTAGATACCTTATTGTCTACTTTCTCAAACAATTCGTTTTCTAGTACCGAAGAAATGTAGGCATATTGAACAATAATAGCATTTAGGTTATTCTCGTCACTGCTATCTTTATAGCGACTTTTTAAATCAAAGTAATATTTTTCTACACTTTTAGCAGAATATTTTAAGGCCTTATTGATAACACGATCCAGCTTTTTGTATTCTACTAAATCCATAGATTTTAGCTTAGCTAGATTTTCTAATACATACTGCGTTATGTACCAATTATCTCTTCCTCCTGGGCACCAAGAAAATCCTCCGTTCGGCAATTGTAATTTTCGTAATTCATCAATGGTGTTTTGGGAATCTGTAGCTAGTTTGTTGATATCAAACAATAACGCAATGTCTCTCCGTTGCTGAGCTTCTGACTGAGCATTTCTAACCCATGGAGTCTGCGTTAACAATACTTCTTTGAATTTGCTATTTTTCTCTAATTCACTTTTTAATGCTTCTGGATCGTTTTTCCATTCATCAAAAACTTCTTTGATTTTAGGATATTTTTCGATGATAGAATTTGCGATTGCATTTACATATAACCTATCTGCTTTGTAGGTAATTGTTTCGACATTTACTTCTTTTAAGTAAGGCATTGCCTTAATGGCAAACCAAGCTGGGTTAGTGGTAAATTCGACTTGAAAGTTATCGGAAGCTAATTTATCAGAATCAAAATTTTCTTTAAAATGGTCAAAAGAAAATGTTTTTTCCTCATTAGCTCTGACCATCATTGCTTTTGTCGAAGTTACTAATTTTCTATTGGTTAATACAGGTAGCATATTTTGTTCACCATCAGTATGCTTATCTGATTTTGCAATAACTTTTATAACTACAGGCATAACCAAGTCATCAGGAACATTGACTTCCCAAGACACTAGTTTAGTACTAGCAGTATCTAATTGTAAGGTTTGTAATTGATTGTTTGAGACTAATTTTCTAGTAATATCTTCTTCTGATATTGCATTTAAAATTACAATTTTTGCATCTATTGATAGTGCATTTTTAGCAAGATTAGAAACTTTAGCAGATAGGTCGACAGAATCACCAGCTCTTAAAAATCGTGGAATATTAGGAACGATCAACAGTTCTTTTTTAGTAACTACAGAAAACTTATCAAAGCCATATCTCAAATCTTTATCATGCGCAAGTGTCAATACATTCCATTTTGTGATTGCCTCATTCATGGTAAATTCATAAGATAATTTTCCCTTATCATCTGTTTCCAAATTTGGATAAAAGAAAACTGTTTCATCAAGGTTTGTCCTTACTGGAACATCATCGATATTCTTGGATTGACCATTCGTCTGGTCTGAAATAAATCCGTCGCTTTCTTCCGCTACGTCTGCTGCTGGAGAAGGAGATACTCCATCCACCATCACTTGTGAAGACTCCATCATCATTTCTTCATTGGCTCCACTTTTTCTCATTTGTTTGGTATTACTATAGCCACGTATTCTAACCTCATCATAACGTCCTCCATGTGCGTTATTTCCCCACAATATTCCCATAGGATCAATTACTATTTCTGGAAAAGCAGAATAACCTAATGATTTAAAATAACTGTCGCTATATTTTCCTAACACATGCGACTGTACGTTACCAAATGCATTTATCTTTATTCCATAGTTATTGTTATTCGTAGGAAAAGGATCAAAACGCCAATTATTAGTTGCAAATTCATCTAAAGAAGCATCATACATTGTCGTCATAATTTGGGCTTTCCCATCTTCTAAACCAGTAACTTCCAATGACCATTTCTCTTTAGCACCAGGTTCAATTTTATCTCTAAAAGTGGTATATTTTACATCTAAATGCTTATTACTCCATGGCACAATTAAAGTTATAGAAGAACTATAGAATCGGTTATTTACTACATAAAAAGCTTCTATATTTATGTTCCCATAATCATTTTCTGTTATTGGAATCTCTAAGTCTTTAAGACTAGAACTCCAGTCATAACTATCCGAATCATTCATTCTATTTACACGATAAAAAACGGGAGTTTGATAGTTGCTGACCATCTTTATTTTTGCAACATCATTTGGTGAGTAATAGGTTTTATCTGCTTTAATTTTCAAAACAGACTCCCCAACTGGTTTGTCCTTATATACTTGAAAATAAGATTCTTCTTTATCAATAACATTATTTATAGATACTTTTACCTTATAAAAACCCTCTTGTAGTTTATCTAAAGCAATGCTTTTTTCCTCTGCTGTATTGAATGGAATTTCCTTGAGTAAAGAGAAATTCTTTTCATTAGTTGGCAGATCCAACTCATCATATAATTCAAATGGAAAAGCATCGTTGTATGCCATTTTATCAATGGAGTGATGCTCTGGCAAAGGCCAATGTTTTTTTATAAAATTTTTGCTTAATCCAGCATACTTATAAATCAACAGGTTTCCTTTTTTATTGATTTGTTTATCGAAACAATTGTTTACAGAAATATTAATTCTGGTAGTATCTGTATTATTAAAATATTCCTTATTACTTAAATAAACGCTATAAGGTGAATTTGAAATATTAAACATTTTACTGGTTGACTTTGTCTCCCCATTTATATCTGTGACATCAATTTCTACTAAAAAGCTATAATGAGAAATATCGTCTTCCTCAATTAATGCAGGATCAGCTTCTGCTATAAAAGAAACTGTTCCAACGCCATTTTCATTTATCTGCGTTGCACCATTTTTAACCAAGGTCTTTTGAGGATTGTATATAGATCGATAATCAAAGCAATAGGGATTATATCTAAATAATTTATTTGCAGTTCTATAAACAGTATAATTACATGTCACTTCTTCTAACGGAATGCCTGCATATGTCAATGCCTCAATATCTAAACTAACTTCATCTCCAAGTACAAATTCCTGTTTTGAGTCCTTACATTCTACATAGAATGTAGGTCTTTTATATTCTTCTACTTTAATATATTGTGAACCAAATTTTCCAGCATCTAAGATGAAATTTCCATTCAAAATATTTTCTGGAATTACAAAACTACCGTTACATGCGCCATATTCATCTAAGGTCAATTGTAAGTCTCCGATTGGCTGTCTATTCGCATCTTTAAATGAAACAGTAATACTTTCACGAGCGGAAATACTAGGAATTCTGTTTTTATCATAATGAATTTGCATTCCTTTAAAATACACTTTTTGGCCTGGGCGATATATTGCTCTATCAGTAAAAATATGTAACCGCTCACCTTCCGACCTATTGATTGGCCGTGTAAGGTATGTGTACTCTTCTAGCTTTAAGAAATCTTTTCCATTGGATACTTTAATTACCAAATTTCGGTGATCTCTGTTTGTTGCTTTGGTAAATTCCAAAAAACCCTCTTCATCGGTTTTGTAAGTTCCAATTTGCTTTTCCTCATTTACCCTTTTGTTATAATTATACTTACTATGATACAATTCTACATTAGCATTGGATATTGGCAAACCGTTATTTCTGTCAACAACAACCAGCTGATGTTTGCCATCTCTTGAATAAAGTTGATAAGCAATGTTTGACACGTAGAAATTTACCATTTCTATGACATTGGATTTTTTAAAATCTTCAGCATCCATTGCTAGTAAGAAGTAATTTCCTGAAGGTAACTTATTCATTACTGATTCGATAGAATGAAATTTAAAATCGTTTTGGATTGGTAATTCTTCAGACCATTCTTTCACAATTTTTAATCGCTTGATATCCTTGTATCTCCCTTCTGAAATTTTTATTCCAAGGTCACTGATTTCGTTTTTTGTTCCTTTGACTACTTTAAAGTGCAACTCATTTACATTTTTATATCTTGTATAGATTAATGAGTTATTTGTTATGGGCACGACCTTATCTAACTGTACTTTTATAAATGGTGCTTTAATTGCCTTTTCGATTTGGACGACATATTCTTTTACAAATTTTAGTGAAGTTCCTTTTAGCTCTGACATTAAAGTCAAAGTTTGTGCTAGTGCATTATCGCGATATTTAGATGGAATTGCATTTGTATTATTTAAATCTAATTCTTGGACATAATGGTCAAGAAGATTTGCTTTTATAAGGTCACATAATTGATGATTACTATTCAAGGATTGATAAGCGATCAGGGCATCTTTATATTTTTGATTTTTATTAGATACAACTGCTTTTGTATTCATGAATTTTAATCGTTCTAAATTCAGTTTGATTAAAATGTCCTGATCTATTTTTTGATAATAACTTAATGACTCTTGATATAATTGTACAACTTTTAGTGCGTAGGCATTGGTATCTTTAGTTTCAAATTTGTGGTTTACAAAATCTTCTATTTTACCAAATGCGACATCTTGATTTATCACAAATTTATAAGCTGGCTCAGTTACATAAAATCTTGTATTTTGAAAATGTTGTAATGCAGAAAAAAGTAAGATTGAATATATATCATCATTTACTGAAATATTCATTTCTGGATTAAAAGCAAGAATTTCTTTTAAAGATTGGCAACTTTTCCTTAATGCTTCTTTGTCCTTGACTGAAGCTAAATAATAATAATTTACTTTTTCAATCAACTTATCTATTGAAAATGTTTTTATGTCATTTGGTTGTGCAGAATCATCATTAATATTTGTTCTATTTTGAATAGCATATCGATTCCTATTTAGGTAATTGGTGTATAATTTTCCTAATAGATTTGCATAAACTGCTTTTAGTATTGGATTAGATTCAGCATTATATTCTTTCTCAAATCGGAGAATTTCTTTTTCTGGATGATCTTCTTCATTGGTTTCAACAAGCTTACTTTTGAAGTATGTAGCTTTTATTATCTGATCAATATCATTGCTTGATTTTGCCAATTCCAGTATTTCATCGACCGTTTTCACTGCAGTTTTTGGCAATTGCTTTTTGATCTCTTCGTTGGCTTTTTGCCAAAGTTTATCTATCTTTTTATCCTGTGCCATAATTTGACCTAAACTAAATATCACTGCTATTAATAAGAAAAATATTCTCTTCATTTTAAATGATTTACACATAAGATGCGCTTATAAGTACTATTACACAAAAATGAACGAATAAATTTCAAATAAAGTGAAAGAGTAACAAAAAAAATCCCGCGGGTAATCAATCCGCGGGATATCATTGTTTATAACAA
>JAHDBF010000151.1 GCA_020630525.1 Saprospiraceae bacterium | reverse complement strand
CCCGCCTCCGGTACAAAGACCTTTATTAACTTAGTTAGTAAAGGTCTTTTCATTAAGTCTTTATATCCACAAATATTATTGACTAATTCCAGAAAATCAGAATCATTTCAATATCTTAGAAATTATAAATATTATCTAGATGTTAGAAGTGTGTTGTGGTCATATCGAATCCGTAATTCAAGCGCAAAAAGGAGGCGCAGATAGAATCGAACTTTGCAGTGCATTAGAAGTCGGGGGTTTAACTCCAACGAATGCAGCAATAACATTAGCTAAGCAAACTGTCGATATCCCAATCTATGTTTTAATAAGACCTAGAGAAGGGAATTTTATTTATTCGGAACTAGAAAAACAACAAACAATTTTAGAAATAGCATCTTCTATTGAAGCTGGAGCGGATGGAATCGTTATTGGAGCATTGAATGATAGTTTGGATTTGGATTTACCGTTTATTAGAAAAATGGTAGAAACCGCAGGAAAGATTCCGGTTACTTTTCATAGAGCTTTTGATTTGACAAGAAAGCCTAAAGAGGCAATTTTCGAACTTATACAATTAGGCATAACAACAGTCCTAAGTTCTGGTCAAGAAGAGAATGCCTGGAAAGGTAGAGCGTTGTTAGCAGACCTAGTTGAGATTACAAAAGGGGAGATTAATGTTCTAGCAGGATGTGGTGTAAACGCCAAAAATGTGGCAGAGTTAATAGCATATTGTGGATTAAAACAAGTGCATGTATCAGCAAAAATAAATATTCATTCCGATCATCATTCTGAGCTTTTCGCCCAAGATTTTTACCAAGCAGATAGCAAAGAAATCGCGAATGTAAAAAGTATGATGAATCTATGAGATTGAGTATTATTGGATTAATGTTTTCATTTTTATGTGTCAATATCAGTATTGCGCAAATAAATAAATTTACATTAAACAACAATTGGGAATTTAAAAAAGTTGGTACCAATGAATGGTTAAAAGCAAAAGTACCTGGAACAGTCCAAGAAGATTTGTTGAGACTAAATCAAATTCCGCATCCACATATTGGAACGAACGAAGACAGCATTCAATGGATAGAAAATGAAGATTGGATTTACAAGCTAAATTTTGAACTTGATGATTCTATCTTGATTAAAACTAACCATAATCTTATTTTTTATGGAGTAGACACTTACGCAGATATTTATCTCAATGATGAATTAATATTGTCAGTTGACAACATGTTTAGAACTTGGGAAATAAATGTATCAGAAAAACTTGAAACGCAAAATACCCTTCAAATATATTTTCATTCACCTATTAAAAAAGGAAAGTATATTTTAGAAAATTTGCCTTGGGAATTACCTGCTGGAAATGATGTCGGGAAAATCAAAGTTAGTCCTGTAGTTAGAAAAGCAGCTTATCATTTTGGTTGGGATTGGGGACCTAGGATTGTAACTTGTGGAATTTGGAAACCAATAATATTGGAAAGTTACAATGAAAATAAAATCGAAGAAGTAGAAATAAATTACGAAATTGAAAAAAATCGTGCAACAGTAACTACATCAATAAATCTAAACAATAAACCAAACGATCTTAAAGCAAATATTTATCTCAATAACAAAGAGATAGCAAGCACACCATTGCATGAGAAAAATAACCAAGTTGTATTTGAAATTAAAAATCCAAAACTTTGGTGGCCCAATGGATATGGAAATGCTTATCTGTACGACTTTCGTATTGAGTTGGAACATGATAATAAAATCATTGACCAATGGAGTAAAAAAATCGGCCTGCGCACGGTTGAATTAATCAATCAAATAGACAGCATAGGTACTTCTTATTATTTTAAAATTAATGGAGAAGATGTTTTTGCAAAAGGAGCAAATTATATTCCTCAAAGTCATTTTATAAACGCTATAACTGATCAAGATTATACAAAACTATTGTCAGCTGCACATGATGCAAATATGAATATGTTGCGTGTTTGGGGAGGTGGAATATACGAGCAAGATATATTTTATGCACTATGTGATTCATTAGGAATAATGGTTTGGCAAGATTTAATGTTTGCTAATACAATGTATCCTGACGATGATTTATTTTTATCTAATATTGAAAATGAAATAGTTGATAACGTACGTAGGATACGTCATCATCCTTCAATAGTGCATTGGTGTGGAAACAATGAGATAAATGTGGCATGGTTTAATTGGGGATGGCAGTCGCAATACAATTACAGTAAGGAAGATTCTGTTCGACTATATAATAATTATGAAAAAATATTTAAACAAGTTATTCCAAAACTAGTAGATTCTCTTTCGCCTTCTACTCCATACACCCATACATCTCCATTAAGTAATTGGGGTACTAAAGAAAATTTTAATCATGGCAGTATGCATTATTGGGGTGTGTATCATGGCAATGATAACTTTGATGATTATGCCAAAAATGTAGGAAGATTTAATTCAGAATACGGATTTCAATCTTTTCCAACATGGAATTCACTCAAAAATATATTTGAAGAAAATGATAAAAGCATAGATTCTCCAATCTTAATACACAGACAAAAAAGCTACAAGAAAAACAAACCTATCTACGATCAAATAGAAAATTATTTTCCAAAACCAAAAACATTAAAAGAACTTTCTTATTTAAGTCAATTGACTCAAGCAATCGGAATCCAAAAAGCAATTAATGCACATAGATCTTCGCAACCTCATTGTATGGGAACTTTGTATTGGCAATTGAATGATGTTTGGCCAGCAATAAGCTGGAGTAGCATAGATGCCACTGGCGAATGGAAGGCATTGCATTATACCGTAAAAAAAGCATACCAACAACAATCTATTTTAATGAGCATAGACTCAAATAAATATAATTTGATGGTTGTTTCTGATCATGAAATTAAAGATACAGTATCTGTTAGTGTTGTGATAGAAGATTTAAACGGAAAAGAAATATTTGCTAAATCCAAATCTGTATCAAGCTTGTTAAAAGGTGTAAATAAAGTAAAGTTTAATGAAATTGCTAGAATTATTGAACGATTCAACAACTCGAATTTAGTGATAAAATCTACTATGGATATTAATGGAGTCCAATCAGAGAAATTAACTTATTTGGTTAAACCAAAAGAATTAAGATTATCAAAACCTAAAATTAAATTTGATTTTATTCAGGTATCTAACGGGATAAAAATAACTTTAAATGCAAATTGTTTTGTGAAAAACCTTTGGCTCCAAAATGATGTCGATGGTCATTTTGAAAATAACTATTTTGATATGCTTGCCAATCATGATTATGAAGTTGTATTTAAAACAGATCATAAGTTAGAAGATTTTAAAAATTCCTTTGAGTTTGTCTCATTAAACGATATCTTGTTAAGAGAATAAATCAACTTAAAAAACATGATTAGAAATTGCCTATGTCTATTAATAACCATTTTATCTATATCAATTTCTAATACTCAAGAATTAGTAAATTATGTAAATCCCTTTATTGGAACTGGTGGGCATGGACACACTTTTCCTGGTGCGACACTGCCTTTTGGAATGGTCCAACTAAGTCCTGATACTAGACTGACAGGTTGGGATGGATGCAGTGGGTATCATTATACTGACACATTGGTTTATGGTTTTTCGCATACGCATTTGAGTGGTACTGGAGTCTCGGATTATGGAGATATTTTGTTAATGCCATACACAGGTAAAACAAACTATAATAATGGATTTGATGGACAGGAAGGTTATTGTTCTTCTTTTAAAAAACAAAATGAATTTGCCGAGCCAGCCTATTATAAAACTTACTTGGACGATTATAATATATCTGTAGAGTTAAGCTGTACAGAAAGAACAGGAATCCATAAGTATCAATATCCAGTAGATGAGGATAGAAAAATAATGCTTGATTTGACACATCGAGATGAAGTTCTAATTTCTGAACTCAAGCAAGAAAATGAATATACCATATCAGGATACCGTTATTCTAAAGCATGGGCGGAAAACCAAAAAATACATTTTATAATAGTGTTTAGTCAAGCTATACAATCTTCGGAATTCTATGTTAATGATACCATTTTAGAATCAAAATATGCTAATAGTAAAAATATTAAAGCCAGTTTTAATTTTGGTAAAACAGCTGAACCACTATTGGTAAAAGTTGGAATCTCTGCTGTCGATGTTGAAGGAGCAAAAAGAAATCTCTCAGAAGAATCTACTGATTGGGATTTTGAAAAGATAAAAACTGAAGGACAAAAGAAATGGAACACGGAGTTGTCTAAAATTATTATTGAAGATACTGATGAAGATAAAAAAACAATTTTCTACACCGCGTTATATCATACCATGATCGCACCAAATTTGTATATGGATGTAGATGGAAGATATAGAGGAACAGATGATAATATTCACTTCAGTAAAGATTATGATCATTATACTATTTTTTCACTTTGGGACACATATCGTGCAACGCATCCGCTGTATACGATCATAGATCAGAAAAGAACCAACGATTTTATTCGTACTTTTTTATCGCAATATTCACAAGGAGGAAAATTGCCAATGTGGGAGTTAGCCAATAACTATACTGGATGTATGATAGGCTATCATGCTGTTCCCGTAATCTCAGATGCGTATATGAAGGGAATACGAGAATATGATGCAGAATTAGCTTTAGAAAGTATGGTCAATAGCGCTTCTGCAAATTATCTAGGTATTGATTATTATGCGAATAACGGCTTACTCAATGTAGAAACAGAAGCAGAGTGTGTATCAAAAACTTTGGAGTATGCGTACGATGATTGGACCATTGCACAGATGGCAAAATCAATGGGGAATGATTCTTTGGCAAACATTTTTTATCAAAGATCGCAGAACTATAAAAACGTACTAGATCCATCCACCGGTTTTATGCGTGCTCGGTTAAACAACAGATGGTTTCACCCATTTGATCCAGCTGAAGTAAATTATAATTATACTGAAGCCAATGCATGGCAATATAGTTTTTACGCACCACACGATGTCAATGGATGGATAAATCTTTTAGGTGGGCCCGAGAAATTAGAAGAAAAACTAGATGCATTGTTTAGCGCAAATGTGGAGACAAGTGGAAGACATCAAGTGGATATCACAGGGCTGATTGGACAATATGCACATGGCAACGAACCTAGTCATCATATTGCTTACTTATATCAATACATCAACCGTTCTGACAAAACAGAAAAGTATGTAAGAAAGATTTTAGAAGAACAATATAGCAATGCTCCAGATGGACTTTCTGGTAATGAGGATTGTGGTCAGATGTCTGCTTGGCTGGTAATGAGTGCGCTGGGTTTTTATCCTGTTACGCCAGGCAGTAATGAATATATTATAGGCGCTCCATGGTTTGATAATGCAACAATACATCTCGAAAATGGAAATTCATTTAGTATTAAAGCCGATAACCAGAGTGATGAAAACTGCTTTGTCGATGAATTAATAATGAATGGTAAAAAAACAAAACAAAGGTTTCTAAAACATTCAGCTATTATGGATGGAGGAATTCTTAATTTTAGATTGACTTCAAAACCACCAGCGTATACTACAACAGTTACTGGTAACCATTTGCCAAAAAGCAATATTGGTGGCACTGAGGTAGTTGCAGTTCCTGCAGTAGAATATGGTGATAGGACTTTTATAGATTCTACGATAATTGCTTTAAATTGTATTACCCACAACGCTGTAATAAAATACAAACTTAACGATCATCCATCCTTAGAATATAAAGAGCCATTTGTAATTTATGACAATACTAGATTAGAAGTATGGGCAGAGAAACAAGGTGCGATAACTAGCCCAAGAGCGGAAAGCGAATTCTTTAAAATGCCAAAAAATAGAACCATTTTTCTCAGTACTGATTACGCAAGTCATTATGCTGCTGGAGGAGATAAGGCATTGATTGATATGGTCAAAGGTGGAGGAGATTACAGGACTGGTACGTGGCAAGGTTATGAGGGCGTAGATATAAAGGCGATTATTTCTTACGAAGAAATTAGACATATTGATTCGATCTCAATAGGTTTTCTTCAAGATGAAAATGCATGGATTTTTATGCCTACAGAATTATCGTTTTTAGTGTCAACGGATGGAGTATCTTATGATACAATTGGAGTTTTGAAAAACCATATATCCCCAAAAGAAAAAGGTGTTATTATAAATAATTTTTCGGTCAATGTAAACACTAAAGCAAAATATATAAAAGTAATTGCAAAAAATAGGGGAGTCTGTCCACCGTATCATAAAGGAGCAGGAGGTAAATGTTGGATTTTTGCAGATGAAATTACCATTAATTAAAATAAAAAATAATGAACAATCAAGCTTCTTATAAATCAGCTTTTATTTATATGATATTGTTGTTTTTTATGTGGGGCTTTCTCACAGAATTAAACAATACATTGATTCCATTTTGTAGAGGATTATTTAATTTGAATTATTTTCAATCTTCGCTGGTTTCATCTGCTTTTTTTATTGCATTTTTTCTGATGAGTCTTCCCGCTGCAAAATGGATTGATAAGCTGGGGTACAAAATCGGTATTGTTACCGGATTGATTTTAATGGCTTTGGGATGTTGGTTGTTCATTCCAGCAGCCAATGTAAAAGTATTTTATGTTTTCTTAGGAGCAATTTTTATTTTAGCAACCGGAGTTACATTTTTACAGGTTGCCGCTAATCCATATGTTTCGAGATTGGGGAATCCAGAAGGCGCATCTTCAAGGCTTAATTTGTCACAAGGGTTTAATTCTATTGCTAAGATCATTGCGCCACTTTTTGGCAGTTTTTTGATTTTAAGAAGCATGGGTGGACTTAATCCTGCAGAACAAGCACAGGCAGTTCAGAAACCATATTTTTTCTTAGGCTTGACATTACTATTGCTTGCTGTGATTTTTTATTTTATAAAATTACCCAAGATTATAGATGCTAATAAAGATGGTCTACTTTCCCATTCATCAGGAAAAACAAGTGTCTTACAATTTCCTCAATTGACAAAAGGCGCATTCGCAATATTTGTTTACGTTGGAGCTGAGGTTGCGATTGCTTCTTTTTTTGTCTTGTTTATCAGTGAATATATATTTCCAAGTTTATCAGAATATCAACAGCTAGTAAATGATTTTTCTGAAGAAGATAAGTTGATAAAATTTAGAGAAATCGCCGAAAGGAGATTACCATTTTTCTGGATGTTAATGATGGTCGGGAGATTGTCAGGTGCTTATATATTGAAATATATCTCGGCACCAAAATTACTTTCTTTTGCTTCTATGGTGTGTATTGCATTAATGTCTTTATTCATGATTTCTGATGGATATATTGCAATGTATTTATTGATAGGAACTGGTTTGTTTCTTTCAATTATGTGGAGTAATATTTTTACGTTAGCGATAGATGGATTAGAAAATTTTACTAGCCGAGGATCTGGTATTTTAGTAATGGCAATAGTAGGAGGCGCAGTGATTCCTCCAATTCAAGGTTTAATAGCGGATACATCCATAGGGTTACACCTTTCTTTTGGAGTGACAATA
>JAHDBF010000150.1 GCA_020630525.1 Saprospiraceae bacterium | reverse complement strand
AAGGTGGTTAGTGACGGAGTGGAGTATGTTGAACGGCTTGTTAAGATGTAAAAAGTGATTGGTTACTGTGGCTAAAGCCATATTGGAATGAATTACTTTCAGTTGGTTAAAACCAACTGAAATGAGAATGCAATATATAACGCTTAGACATTGAGTTAAAAAATATTTAATTCCCATTTGGGAAGCTTGTCAAAAACTGTTTGACAATTAATCAAACCCTATTCACTTTTAAAAACCAGAGAAATAGAATTAACACAGTGTCTCGTATTTTTAGCGGTGATATGTTCGCCGATAAACACATGTCCTAGATGTCCATCACAGTTGGCGCATACGATCTCCGTTCTTCTGCCATCTGCATCTGGAATTCTTTTTACTGCATTAGCGATTTCATCATCAAATGCGGGCCAACCGCATCTCGCATCAAACTTATCATTGGAATTATATAAAGCGGCATCACATTGTCTACAGTGATAAACACCTTTTTCGTAGTGACTATCATATTCGCCAGTAAAAGGCATTTCCGTACCTTTATTTATGATTACTCTTTGTTCTTCTGGAGTTAATTCATTAAGCTTCATCTTTTAAAAGTTTAGCGTAGTTTTTAATTAATTTTTGCACTTTTGGATCAATGACTATTTGACAATATGAAGCAGATCTATGATCATTAAAATAATTTTGATGGTTTTCTTCTGCATTATAAAATGTTGCAGATTCTGACATCTCAGTTACGATTGGATTGTCATGGTATTGGCTTGCTACATTTGCTATGAAATCTTCTATGATCTTTTTCTCATCATTATTCTCATAGAAAATGATGCTTCTGTATTGAGTGCCGACATCAGCGCCTTGTCGATTTAGAGTAGTAGGATCATGGTGTGTAAAAAATATTTCTAGCAGTATTGACAAAGAAATAATTGATTCATCATAATCAATCTTTATGACTTCTGCATGTCCGGTAGTGCCGTTACATACTTCTCGATAACATGGATTTTTGATATGTCCACCTGCATATCCTGATGTTATTTTATTTACCCCTTTCAATCGTTGAAAAACTGCTTCTAAACACCAGAAGCATCCGCCACCAAGTACCAATGATTTTTCCATTTAATCTATTTCTGTATCGATGATTAATTTTTTCATTTTATGGAAAATATCTGTGTTTTCCATGATGCCAGCAAACTCCTCTGCTCCAGGCCCGTATGCAAAAACAGGAATCATTACTGCAGTGTGGTATGTGCTTGTAAACGCAGTGACCAAGCTGTCCATTGTAGATTCTTGTTGGATTGCATAACCTCCTGTTTCATGATCCGCTGTTACAACAACTAAAGTATTGCCATCAGCTTTTGCATAATCGTATGCCAGCTGAATGATTTCATCAAATTCGATAAATTCAGAAACGATGTAATCAGAAATATTGGCATGTCCGCCCCAGTCAATTTGAGAACCTTCTATCATAAGCATAAAGCCATCTTCAGTAGATTTTTGTGTTAAATAATCCATCGCAAATTTAGATGCAGGAATCATATAATCCCTTCCTTGACTCACTTGCAATGGATCGGTATCTGAAGTTAAGTATCCAAAGTTTTTTGATACATCTATAGTAAAATCTGTTATGTCCTTTTCGGCAAAGTGGCTGATATTATAATCTTTGGCAGCAAATTCTTCCAACAAATTTCTATCATCAAAATCTCTTCTATCAAAGTATTTTTTTCCGCCTCCAATAAATACATCAACATCGGCATCTACTAAATCAGCAGCGATTTCTTCGTAGTTTTTTCTGTACTTATTGTGTGAAAAAAAAGAAGCTGGTGTTGCATGCACGATAGTGGAAGAAGCCACTAGGCCAGTATTAAAGTTTTTTTCTTTTGCGAACTCAAAAATAGACTTGACTGGTAATGTGTCTTTATCAACTCCGATGGCGCCATTATATGTTTTTACGCCACAGGCAAATGAAGTTGCAGCTGCAGCAGAATCTGTTACTAGTTTGTTGGATGCATGAGATTTGTGCAACCCTAGTACTTTAAAATTTTCTAAACTGGTTTTATTACCGTTAGAATACATGCCTGCTGTTATTTGGGCAAGACCCATTCCATCTCCGATAAGAAAAATTACATTTTTGGGTTTATTGGTTTTTTCTTTTAGGGCACTCGAAAGTACTTCTGAATTAACAACTGATGGTTTATCTACGGTTTTGCATGATGAGTAAGTTAGCGATAGTGCTATTAATGCAAGCAATATTTTATTCATTACGATTATTTTCTACTAAGTAAATACGTTTTTCCTGGTAATGGTTTCACCAAACCTTTAAATTCTAAAGTTAAAAGAGTCGATGAAAGTTGGGACAAAGATAAACCTGTATTGTAATGAATTTTATCTAGATGCATTTCATTTTCATTTTTTAGTAAATTTACGATGATCAACTCTTCTTCTGATAGTGCATCTAGAGGCAATTCCATTTGGACAGGTGCTTGTTCTTTTTCCCATCCCATGTAATATGCTATGTCTTTTGCGGATTCTATTAGCTGTGCTTTATGCTTTTTAATCAGCATATTGCAGCCTGCAGATTTATCATCTATGCTTTTTCCAGGTAGAGCGAATACATCTTTATTATAATTGTTTGCAAATTCGGCAGTGATTATGGAGCCACCTCTTTTTGCAGATTCAACTACGAGGGTTGCATCTGAGAGCATCGCAATTATCCGATTCCTCATAGGGAAATGCTCTCTATCAGCGATACTATAGAAGCCAAATTCTGTAATTACTGCACCATCAATAGTCATTTTTTTTGCAAGTGCTCGATTGGCAGCAGGGTATACTTTATGGAATCCTCCTCCCATAACTCCAACAGTTGGAACATTAAATTGTATGGATGACTTATGTGCGGTGGCATCGATGCCATGTGCTAATCCGCTGATTACAGCAATGTCAAATTCTTTCAAATCTTCAACAATCTGTTCGGTCATTAATCGACCATAATTTGAAGGTTTTCTAGTGCCTACTATCCCGATTGTTCTCAAATGATTTAGGTCAAAATTTCCTTTTTTGTATAACAGACAAGGACTATCAGGAAAATTTTTTAGCCTTGATGGAAAATCTTCATCGAGATAGAAGGTGGTATCAATTTTATGTTGAGCGAGATGGTCCAATTCCTGTTCTGCTTTTTTAAATACTTCAGGATTTTGGATTGCCTCTATGGCTTTGATTCCTATAGAGGGTATTTTTAGCAAATTGGCCTTCGATTCTTCGAATATGGCTTTTACCGAGCCACAATAACTAACCAAAGTTTTTGCGGTAATCGGTCCAACATTTTCAATTTTTGTTAAGGCTACATTGTAAAATAATTTGGTTTCATTCATGGGTTAATTTGTTCTTCCTGTTCTTTGTCGCACCACTTGGATGGCATCATTTAAGTATGGATCATTTGGACTTATGCTTAATCCTAGATTTAAATAATGTGTTCCCCACTGCAGATTTCCTCTCTGTTGTATCAATTGATTATAACCAATGTCGTAATAGAATTTGGTAAGTTCTGCGGTATTGGCGCGATCGTTTAAGTATTGTAAAAATTCTGTTATAAATCCGATTTGCGGTTTTCTTAAGATTACTGGTTTTAGTTCTGTTAGAAATGGCGTTAACTTCCTATCCATCTTATATCTTTCTGCTAGTATTCCTGCCTTCATGAGATTCCCATTACTGTAATCAGGTATGATTCTTATAGCTTGATCTGCATATTTTTCTGCCTCAGTTAAGAGTCTTGTTCGCTCCTTAGCATCTTTTTCTTCTAAGAAATTATTGAATAGAGCTGTTGCCATAAATGAGTTAGATCTTGCACTGTTTTTGGAAACTTTCACGGCTTCCATATTTAGACTTAGTGGTGTTTTCCATGCAGGAACTCTAGTGAAGGTTTTAATGGAGAAAGCAACTAAAATTAATCCTAATATCACCTTTGCTACAATAGCGTTTCCTATTAGGTTTTTCAACAGATAAGCAACAAGGATACATATCCCTAATGAAGACATAAAGATGAAACGCTCATTCATAAAAGTACCTACACCTACAAAAATGTTAGAGACGATGCTTAGTGTTGCCAGATAAAATAAAATACCAAAAGCAATGGCTTTATGTTTTTTTAGACAAAATATACTTGTTGCTAACAGCATTATATGCATTATAACAGATAATAAAGCTCTCCAATTGGTGAAGTCCACTATTGGAATGTGATAGGGATAATAATCATGCGTAAGTGGATGCGGAAAAACAGTTAATCTCAAGTACTCCAATAAAGTGTAACTTATCGTTGCAGATTTTTCTATTCCAGACATTCCAGCGAATGGATTGTTCATCACATCTGTAATTTCATTATTGTTAAATAAGTATCCTATCACTGAATATCTAATCAAAAGGTAAATGATTATTGTTCCAAAAAGTACAGCAGTAACTTTGGAAATAGGTTTAAAATCTACTTTTCGAAATAGGTATAATCCCAAAGGAATAACTGCTAATAGTGTAATGACATTTTCTTTAGAAAGTAACCCCAGAAATAAAAATAATCCAGAAAAAAGCAAAGAAAATATTTTACTGGTATCGACATATTTAATGGCATAAATAAAACTGAGTAGCCCAAATATCATTGCCATTATCTCATCTCTACCTTTGATATTTGCTACTGCTTCGGAATGCACTGGATGGCAGATGAAAATAATTGAGGCAATAAATGCCAAGGAAAACCACCAATCTGTGTCTTTGATAGGAAATAACTTGGTAAGTAAAATGAATATTAACCAGCTACAAAATCCATATAATATTAAATTGCCAATATGGCTTACACTGGGATTTAATCCAGCAAATTGATATTCTATGGCAAATGTGATTAATGAAAGTGGTCGATATCTTCCACCTTCTATTAAGTCTTTTTGTTCGCCAAAATATCCTTGGAACGATTCTGTTGTCAGTAATTCCCATATACCTGCAAATCCTTTTTTGGTATAGCTATTTTCCGATAATACGATTTTATCATCAAGGATATAATCATAAGGGATGCATTGAAAGTAGAGTGCAAACGATAACCCAAGAAATAGAAGCAGTGGTATCCAAAAGTTGGTTTTTGTTTCTGGAGTTTGGGGAATTTTATCAACAATGGAGTTTTTTGTAACTTTTACTGATTGAGAAATATTTTGCTTCTTTTTGTTTGACTTTTTAGTTCCCATGTTGTGTTGCTTGCTTGGTGCGATACAAATATTTATATTTTTATAATATTTTTACAGTTAATTGAATAAAAGCTTATGTGCTTTAGAAATTGTTTTGTTGGTATTTTGTGTTTTCTGTTCAGCTCAATGCTGTATGGTCAGTTTAATATTCAGGTAGGATATGGTATTGGCTATACGCCAGCGACAGGAATAAATGGCTTAATAAGTGAGTTCAATGCTAATGCTCCTGAAAACGTTTTACTTTCGGAAGAGATGCCAGATTTACATTTTATGCATGGAATTGTTGTCGGGACTAGATGGAAGTATGAGTTTGTCGGAGTAGAATTAACTTGGGAAAATCTTTCTAGAAAGAGAGAAGGATTTGGTGAAAACACGATTACGAATGCCTTGTTTTCAAAAGAATATACTTTTACGGCAAATAATTATTCGGTTGGGGTAGAATCCTATTTTTCGAATTTTGGATTGGGTGCGAGTCTAGGATTACGACAAACAAGGATAAAGCGTGCCATTGCAAGTTCTGATAAAAAGACTTCTGTTGTTAATGATAATCAGTATAATCTAAAAACGTATTTCATTATTAATCTTGGTGGTTCTGATCGGGTAAGATTGGCATTGAAACCATATGTAAGTATTCCATTGTCTGATATTTATTTAGGCGAGAAAGACCGTTATGTTGGCTTTGATGATGACCTTGGTGTTACTGTAGAAAATTTAGATGAAAGTCTTTGGTTTTATGGATTGTCGTTTGTGTTTTATAATGGGCGGTTTCGGGATTGATAAGGGTATGTAGTTCTTTGTATAAATTAAAGTATATTCAAGCTGATGATTTATTCATTGTTAATTATAAAGGAAAGAATCTATAACTTACATCAGAAAGTAAAAAATGAAAAAATCAGTATCTTATCTATTTGTTATAGTTATTTTATATCTAGCATGTACGGACATAAATAATCAAGAATCTACATTAGCTATTAAAGTAAAAGAAATATCTGTAGCGTCTTCTCATGGAGGTGAGCCTAATCTAAGTGTATCTTCAGATGGTGAGATATTATTAAGCTGGATAGAATATAAAAATGACAGTACCGATGTTTTGAAGTTTTCAAGATTGGAAAATGACAAATGGTCTGACCCTATTAAGATTGCAGAAGGTAATAATTGGTTTGTTAACTGGGCTGACTTTCCATCATTGAAGGCCTATGCAGATTCTACTCAACATTTAGCCGCACATTGGTTACAAAAAAGTGATAAAGGAACCTACGACTATGATGTTAGAGTTTCACAATCTACCGATGCAGGTAAAACTTGGAGTCCCTCTTTTATCATTCATGATGATGGCCTTGCTGCAGAACATGGTTTTGTAAGCATGATGCCTATTTCAAGTGAAAGAATGTTGACCGCTTGGTTAGATGGTCGAAATACTAAAGGAAATTCTCATGACTCCAATCATAACGGTCATCAAGGGGCGATGACACTTAGAACAGCAGAATTTGACATTGAAGGAAATATTTTCAATGAAGAAGTATTAGACAATAAGGTATGTGATTGTTGCCAAACAGATATGGCAATGACTAATGAAGGTCCAATAATCGTCTACAGAGATAGATTAGAAGGTGAAATTAGAGACATATCTTATGTCAGAAAAATAAATAATAAATGGTCACAACCAAAGTTGATTGCAAGAGACAATTGGCTTATAGCTGGTTGTCCAGTTAATGGACCTTCTGTAGCAGCAGAGGGTAACAAAGTTATAGTAGCTTGGTACACCATGCAAAATGATACTGCAAGAGTAAAAATGAGTTTTTCAAATGATAACGGTACAACATTTCAAACTCCAATCGAAATTTCCAAGCAAAATCCTTTAGGAAGAGTGGATGTCATTTTTCATAATAAAAATGAAGCAGCGATCACTTGGATGGAATCAAATGAAAATGATGCTGTTATAAAATTAGTGTCAGTAAATCAGTTTGGAGTATTAAGTGATGCAAAAATTATCACAACATCCAAGTCCAGTAGAAGCAGTGGATTTCCTAGGATGGTCAAAAATGATGACCATTTGATAATGGCTTGGACAAATGTGGAAGATGAAATCACATATGTAAAGTCTACAAAAATTTCAATGAGTAACAAAAATTAATTCTTATGGAATGAACGTATGAAAGATGATTTTATAATTTTAGCCAGCGTTTAACATTGCATGATCTCTGCATATTTCCTCACAGTCGGAAAAGCTGAATATTTGTATTCCTTTTCATCAATTACCGCTAAGGTATAGTATATTGACATGAATAAATCGGAATATGATCACAAAGAAAGTTTAA
>JAHDBF010000149.1 GCA_020630525.1 Saprospiraceae bacterium | reverse complement strand
AGGTTTAATAGCGGATACATCCATAGGGTTACACCTTTCTTTTGGAGTGACAATAATATGCTTTTTGTATATCCTTTATTTTGCAATGCGTGGTTACCGCTACGAGAAGTAAATTCATTTTAATATAACAGAATAATAATCCAACCTATTTGCAAACACAAATTTGCATATACTCCAGCGAGAACATCATCTGCCATAACTCCTAATCCGCCATCTAGATTTTCTAATTTCTTAATCCCCAATGGTTTCAGTATATCAAAAAACCTAAAAAACACAAATGCCAATACTAAAGTAGTTATATTAAATGGAACGAATAAGAGAGCTATCCATAATCCAACAATTTCATCAATGACAATCTTAGAAGGATCTTTTCCCCATTCTAGAGCTAAATAGTTCGTTGCTTTAATTCCTATTAAGAAAAATATTATGGACCCAATGATTAATATAGCGTTAAATTCATAACTGTTTGGATTTCGTAAATTCACATAAACATATACCATTAAACAAGCCAATGCACTCCCAAATGTTCCAGGTGCAAATGGCATATATCCAATTCCAAATCCAGTGCTTACAAACTTGTAAAATGCTTTCATAATTTATAATTTTGAAAAGGTATTGTAGTAAATATCTACCATTTTATCCCATGCAAAATTTGTAGATGCATAGTTTTGTGCCTCCTGACTTAAGTGTGTTAATTTTTCTTCATTATCGAATAATTCATCAATAGCATCAATCCAAGCTTGCGGATTTTTATGTGGTAAGTGAATACCATTTTTGTTATGATGAATGGCGTCTGTGATACCTTCAATACCTGTTGCTAAAACCAATTTACCTGCTAAATTTGCTTCCAACATAACCAATCCAAATCCTTCAAAATCCCCTTCGATATGTTGGTTAGGCATGACAAATAAATCTGCAAACTTTAGCCATTGTTGAAGCTGGTCAAAAGGCAATTTCCCAAGGTGATAAAATCTGTTTTTATCTAATGACACTTTCTCTAGTTGCCTTATTGATTCCATATCTGTCGGAAAACCCAATAGTAATTCTAAGCTGTTTTTTAGTTTCTTTGGTAAAAGTCCCAATAGCTTTTCTGAAGTAGTTTTTTCTTTATCATAAGGACCAACTATGATATATGTAACATCATTGTTTAATTTAGTAAGTACATTTTTAATAAACCAAGAGAATCCTTTTCGCTTGACAGCTCTTCCTAGACTGATGACCAATTTGGTTTTCGATTTGTCTATATTAAGTCTATCAATATCTTTTTGAATTAAAGAAAGATTAGGTATTATCTCTTCTGTATTATCAACTCCATTTGGTGCTACAGAAAGTTTATTTTTCTCAATTCCTCTTTTGAGACATTCATCATAAGTACCTTGGCTGACCGTAAAAATGTGATCAAAATTAGTAAGTCTTTTTTTGATTAAACTTTGATAAAAGTTGAGTGGAAAAACCACATCAAGACCATGGATTGTTCCAGTAAGTTTTATGTTTGGCAGATTAGAAATCCAAGCGCATAGTAAAGAGATGGGACCATCATTACAATGTACTATTGAAATGTTTGGGTGACTTTTAAGGTATTTTTTTACCCTTCTTTTTAATCCTAGATAGAACCAAATTTTATTTGAGTTTCCGTCGTGTTTGATGACATGCGTCTTACAATATTTCTTCATGCCTTGAACCAAGTGAAAACTTTGGGTTTCCATCCCACCGATGGATGGAGGATATTTATGGGTTATGAAGAGTACTTCCACTCGATTGATTGCTTTTGGAAAACATTTTCTTTAATACCACTAAGTAAAGAAAAACTCCGACTCCTATCCAAAAAATTTGCCTAATTCTTCTACAAATTGAAACTGTAATCCATACAGAATTGCTAGTGATCCCTAAGATATTAAAAAACACTTTGTTAGAATATTCTTCCACACCGATTTGACCAGGTACAAATGCACCAAAACTTTTAAGCATGATAATACCCATATCAATGAGTACTGCATCCAAAATACTGATTTCAATCCCTATTGCTTGAAATAGAAAATAAAATTCTATCGCGCCAAAAACCCAATGCATCGTTGTGAAAAAAACGATTTTAAATAATTGTGAAGGATTGGACTGCCATAATTCTGATGCAAATGTTTTGCATTGCTGAGTGGATTCTTGAATTTTTTTTCCGATTTCTGATTGGGAAAGCTTTCTTGTTACAAAAGGCGATTTATAAATTAAATAGATTATTCCAAAAAATAGAGTAATCGATGCAATCGCTGAAATAAGTATGTACCATACTCCTGAATCTAGATCATTGGACCCAAATACAAATGCCAGAGTAGCAAATAGAAAAAGTAATATTTGCGTAATTACTAATGTAAATTTTGTGATAAGTACAGCAGAAAATGCCGATGAAAAATCAAGCCCTTTCTGGGTAAGCATATATACTTTTGCAGATTCTCCACCGATGGTATTAGTGGGATTGATCAATGCAATATTTTCTCCTACCAATCTTACAACAAATACCTTAAACATGGATATACCGTGACCGACTTTTGGGATACTATAATATAGTCCTAAAGCTCCACAAATATATGCTAGCAGCGTAGTTCCTAATATCCAAAAAACATTATTTCCGATCTGAGAAAGACTCGATTTTACCGTTTCGATGTCTAGATTTTTGACAAAAAATAACAGGCTTATCAGGAGAATAATTGCGATAAGCCATTTTAGTAATTTCCATTTTTTGGAAGCGATGCCTTTATCAGGCATAGACTAACTTTGAAGAATGTTCCATTTCTAATAAATGGTTAAAATATTGGGCGGTTATCTCATCCCAGTTTAGCTTGTTGGTATAAATTAATGCATTTTGAGCAATACTTTCCATCATTTCTTTATCAGAAATTAACTGTTCGATGATGTCAACATAAGCTGATGGATTGTGACTATTGACCAAAAAGCCATTAGTGCCATGATCGATTATTCCTGTTGGACCTCCTTTATCTGCGGCAATTACTGGCAGTTTACTTGCCATAGCTTCGACAACTACATTTCCGTATGTTTCTGTATCCGAAGGAAATAAAAATATATCTGCCGATGCATAATGCTCAGCCAATGTATGATGTGTTAAATCACCAGTAAAAAAAGCTTTAGGCATTTTATTTTGAAGTGTAATTTTTGCTTTGCCTTCTCCTACGATTACAAGGTTAACATCTAGTTTTCTTTCTTGGATATTTTTGTATACATCAATTAATGTAATTAAGTTTTTTTCCCAAACCAATCTACTGGCAAAAAGCACATTTGGCTTATTATTACCTGTTAGCTTTTGTAATAATCCGTTTTTTCTTTTTGATGGATTAAATAGGGTAGTATCAATACCTCTAGCCCAAATTTTACAATTTTGATGAGGTATACCATATTTCTTAAATTCGTCTATGATAAATTGTACAGGCGTAAAAATGACATCACATTTACTGTAAAATTTTTTGGAAGAATCCGCAAATCTTTGTTCGAAAAATGCACCCAACTTAGGCATTGCTTGAAAATAATACTTTACGTACGAAATAAAATGGGTGTGATATATTGTTGACAAATAGATGCCTCGATCTTTCGCATATTTTGCGCCGAAATTTCCAAAAGGAGAAGGTGTGGTTACATGTATAATATCTGGCTTAAATGCATCGAGCTGGGCAATAATTTTTTTCCTTGAGCCAAAAGTGTATGCCATTTTATATCTCCGATCTATAGGAAAAGTAACTGCTGGCACTTGTAATATATCGTGTGGAATTGGGTTATTGGGTTTAACGCCTGTGACGAATAATACCTCAAACTTATCTTTAGGTATACGTTTTATAAGTTGATGAACGGTGCGCAAACAACCATCAAAATCCTCGGTAAGAATATCTGAAAAAAATGCTAGACGTACTTTTTTCATTCAGTTGGCAATATTTGATTTGAAATCATCAAAGCTTAAATCATCGATTAGGAATAAATTCCAGTTTTGTTCTATTTAAAAAGAATAACAAAGATAAATTAAACTTGGTTACGGTATGTGAAAAAATTCTTAAATCCGTCGATGATTTTGGGCTGTTTTATCGATTTTTCTCAAGGTTTTCTGCAATTCTATCCAAATATTTGGTTTTTAGATAGAAGTTTAGCAATGCTTCTTTTTGGTATTCATCTACTTTAGATAATTCAAAAGAATCTATGATTGATTGGACAGACTGTTTTTGTTCTTCTTTTAATTTGGCTAATTCAATTTTGAGTTCGTCCATTTTTTCTGTATCATCTTCCATTTGGGCATCCATTAATGATTCATTAAAATCCATCATCTCAATCAAAAAAGATTGTGGTAGTTTCAATTGCCCTTCATCGAGTACAACTCCGATTAAACTGAGGATATATTTGTACCTCGTATTAAATTTTTTTAATGTTTTATAAGCCATATTATTATAGCTTGACATTTCTAAGGCTTGGTTTTGGGCATTTTCGCCTTCTTGTGTATAAAAATCTGGATGATAACTTTTGGATTTTTGTAAAAACTGCTTTTTCAATGCCTTTTCATCAATGTTGAATTGGACTTCTAGACCAAAATGCTCAAAATAATTTTTAATCATATGCTTAAATTATTCTACTGATGTCTAAGAATAATGCGTATGCCATTAAGCTCATTAGTAAAACAAAACCAAAGAAAGTGGCATACTCTAAAAACTTATCACTAGGTTTTCTTCCTGTGATCACTTCATAAATCAAAAACAAAACGTGCCCTCCATCCAATGCAGGAATCGGTAATAAGTTCAAAAATCCTAGTAATAAGGACAACATAGCAGTCATGCCCCAGAATCGTTGCCAGTTCCATTCGTTACCAAACATCTTACCTATGGAAATAAAACTGCCCAGACTATCTTTAGCTTTTACTTTTCCTCTAAAGATTTGTCCAAATGCCTTGATCTGATCTGTTAAAAAGGTCGTTGATTTATTCCAACCTCCAACAATTGATTCTCCAATACCAAATTTTTGAGCTTCGTATTTAAAGTGTTGGCTCATTGATTTAGGTAAAAAACCAATCCTTAATCTTGTACCTTCGGGTGTTTTAGGGGAGAATAATTTAGCAAAAAGCCCTTTCTCTCTTTTAAATTGGGTGGTATAATTTACTGTTATGGTATCATTTCCTCTTAGTAAACTTAAATCTGTTTTCTCGGATTTGCTTGCCAGTATTTCACGTTCAAACTCATGGTAGTAATTTACCGACACGCCATTTACACCTATTAATCGGTCTCCTTTTTTAATCCCTGCTTTACCGGCTTTGGCTGGTGATTTTACATCAATAGAATCAACAATTGCAGGAAATCTTGCTCCTATGATATCAGCACCACGATTTTCGTAGCTGGTAAGTATATGTGAAAATTTTTCGTCAATTTCGATATCTTGAATAGTACCATTTCTTTCTACTTGAATGGTTTTTGCTCCATTTATTGCGACTTCTTTTACAATAGTCCCTGGATTAAATTTATCGAATACTTGGTCTCCAATACTCAATACTTTATCACCATCCCTTAATCCCATTTGGTAACCAAGGCTATCTACATAAATACCTTCATTAAGTGCTGATGTGGGTAAATATCGCTCTCCCCAAGTAAATAGAATAATACAAAATAAAAGGATTCCTAATATAAAATTTACGGTAACTCCGCCCAACATTATAATTAATCTTTGCCAAGCTGGTTTTGATCGGAATTCCCAAGGCTGTGGTTCTTTTGCCATTTGTTCTGTATCGAAACTTTCGTCTATCATTCCCGATATTTTCACATAACCTCCTAGCGGCAACCAGCCAATCCCATATTCAGTTTCTCCTTTTTTGATTTTAAATAATGAGAAGTAAGGATCAAAAAAGAGGTAGAACTTTTCTACTTTTGTTTTAAACCATTTTGCAGGAAAAAAATGCCCACATTCATGTAAAATAATAAGAATGGAAAGACTAAGTAAAAATTGTAATATGGTTACCAACATTTGTGGAACGCGTTTATTGATTAATTAGATTATCGACAATAATTGTTTTGAACAATCACGCAAAAGTACTATAAAAATGCATTTATGCTTCTCGATATTGTAACAACCAAAGAATAGCCAACATGTTTTTATTTTTTTCAACAGAATGTAGTGAACAGCAAGCAATCTTGTCTCCTGAAGAATCGAAACATTGTGTCAGAGTACTAAGGAAAAAGATAGGCGATGAAGTATTAGTGACAGATGGGAAAGGGCGTCTCATCCATGGTATTATCTCCACGCTAAGTAAGGATAAAACCATAATTGATGTAAAATCAATAAAGGAATACCCACCATCAGAAAAATCTCTACACCTAGTTTTTGCACCGACAAAAAACATCAGTAGGATAGAGTGGATGATGGAAAAATGTGTGGAAATAGGTATACATAGTTTTCATCCAATTCTTTGTGCGCATTCTGAAAGAAAAGTGATTAAGCCAGAGCGATTAAACAAAATTGTGCTTTCTGCTATGAAGCAATCTCAACGTTTTCATCTACCAAAGATCCATGAATTAATAACACTAAATGATTTTATTCGTAACATCGATGACTCTGCTAAAAGAATACTATGCCATTATGAGCCTGGTAATATCCAGTTAAAAGACATTGATTGGGCATTGGAAAACTATGTTTTAATTGGTCCTGAAGGCGATTTTAGTCCAGAAGAAATCGCATTGCTAAAAAAGTCAAACTTTAAAACGTGCAATCTGTCAAATAGTAGATTACGCACAGAAACTGCTGCGATGATGGCTTGTGCAACATTTAATATAGTTAGCTAGTTAATAATAAGTGCTAATTTTGCAATCTTAAAATAGCGATTATCAGAATTATGAAGTTTTTGACAACTGTATTATTTAGTTTTATATTAACCATAGGTTTTGCTCAGAAAGGAAAATTACAATTGGGCTTACTAAAATATAATGGTGGCGGTGATTGGTATGCTAATCCTACAGCATTGCCAAATTTGGCTCAGTTTTGCAATGAGTCAATCAATACTTCATTTAACACTGATAACGTAACTATTGAGGTAGGAAGTTTGGAGCTTTTTAACTATCCATTTTTCCATATGACGGGGCATGGAAATGTTGTTTTCTCTGACCAAGAAGCCGAAAACTTGAGAAACTATCTTATTGCAGGAGGATTTTTACACATTGATGATAATTACGGCATGGACCCTTTTGTACGTCCTTCTATGAAAAAGGTTTTTCCAGAGCTAGAATTTGTCGAGATTCCATTTAATCATCCAATTTACAATCAGACTTTTAAGTTTGATAGCGGTGTCCCTAAAATCCATAAACACGATAACAAAGCGGCAAAAGGATTTGGATTGTTTTGGGAAGATAGACTTGTTTGTTATTACAGCTACGAAACTGACTTAGGTGATGGCTGGGAAGATCAAGCAGTGCATAAAGATACTGATCAGCAAAGGGCGCAAGCGTTAAAAATGGGGTCTAATATTGTGGAGTATGTATTTACTGAGATGTAGATTCTGAATATAATTGTAATAAACCTTAATCCAATAAAAA
>JAHDBF010000148.1:3303-7856 GCA_020630525.1 Saprospiraceae bacterium | reverse complement strand
AGAAATTGAAAACTTCATCGCTAAATATAAAGATCAAGATGACTTTACATCAATCTTTATAAGCAGTAAAATGTTCAGTATGATATCAAGTATCGAATCAGACGATGAAGAAACTGATGAAATTCTAGATATTATAGATGATCTCCATGGATTGAAAATTGTAACGAGTGACTCAAATCCTTTAAAACTTTTTAATGAAGCAAAGTCTATCGTTAGTAACAAACCTTACGAGTTGTTGATGGAGGTTGATGATAGCGAAGATGATGTGTTCTTTTACGTAAAAGATAAGCCTGGAAAGCGAGATTCTATCGACGAACTGATTATGCTAGTAGGTGGAAAAGACAATTTTGTAATGTTATCTTTTCAAGGATCAATGAGTCTGAATAGTATCGGTAAACTCGCGTCTGGATTGGATATAGATGGTGCTGAGCACCTAGAAAATTTGGACAAAAACTAATGGTTTAGTAGCTAAATTAAAGCTACTACTTAGAAAAAGAAAAATGAAAAATGGTTACACTCCTAACCATTTTTCATACTCTTCGTCATGTTTATTCCCTGATGCAATATCCTTGATATGCTTATCAGTCTTCTTGAATAAATTGACAATAAATTTTACAATTCTGTTCATTTGTGTGGATTACTTTGACTTATAGACGTGGAAAATAGTATTTCGTTTGACCCCAAATGCTATTTTAACACATATTTTAACATTAAACTTCAAATATAATACAAAAGTAAAAACAAATTACATTTAATCCTAATGTGTTAGCTGTTAAAATTGTGTGGATTGCACCAAGAAAATTGTGTTTATTTTAAAATCGATTTTCATAAATCCATAAAACTATTTGGCAAAAATTAAACTTGGAGTATAGTTTAAATTTAATTTCATAAATCAACAAAAATAAACCTTATTTTATAATCGCAATAGCTTCTCTTACCATGTGCATATCAGGTCTTTGCTTATCGCATGTTTGAACACCTTTATGATATATAGGATCAATAAAATCATTATAATCTGAGCAATTTCGGAAAACATTAAATTCTTCGTTTTTAAAATCCCAAACCACTCCCTTTCTCTTTATTTTTTTGTAAGATATTGCATCCTGAATAACAGTACCCACACCTCCAAAAGTTATCCCAACAGCTCCTTTCTTCCATATACTAACTAGTGCTGCTTCGCAATAAAGGTAATTTTCACCACCAGAAAGAACTTTTACAAATGCAGAACTAAAATCGGAAGTTTGATGATAGTCCTCATTATTTCTATTCTCTAGAATATGATGTATTTGAAAAAACAATTCACCTTCATTTGATATGGCAAAAGCTGTTCTTATTATATTATCTGTCCGCTTAGAATAAAATAATGCATCGTTATAAACAGTATCAAGTGCATACTTTTCTTCTCCAATAAAATTTTTTGCCACCAAGTCAATTGGATGACTAGGGATTCCTTTAATAAAATCTTCTTTTTTAAGATAAACACCTTGCGGGTATTTGTTTTTATACTTTCTACTTTGGTTGATAGAATCTCTTTCTAAAGCTTCCTTTGACATGGGTAAATATCTATGCTCTTGAGCTAAAATATTCCATGAAAAAAATAAGACAAAGATTACAATTACATTTCTCATTTGATTCGATTTTTATTATCTCTACCTATGTATAATCTTAATAAAACTCTGCTTAAATTCTTTTTGCAAAAGCAACTTTAAATTGCAGTGCACCAAGTCACCCATCGTTTCACAATCATCAAAAATTTCTGACTTGTGGTGATCTTTCAATTCTGCTTTCAACTGTAAAACCTTTTCAGGCATCGACAGTTTATCTTTAACCATACAATTTAGCAATAAGTTAATTCTATCCAATTCGCTTCTCGCTCTTCTTGCAATCAAAGATCTTTCCTCTAATTGATACTGAATAACTGATTCGGGTTTTAGGAATTCCATACCCAATTGGATTATCCCATTATTGTCCTTAAAATACTGTGGCAAATAGAAGTTTCTTCTTCCTTCAAAAGATTGTTGATCAAAATCAATAGCTCGAATTCGATATTGATTCCCCTCGATATCTGGAGTGATGTCCATGACATAATTATACGAACGCATATCACCTAAGAGTCGCGCAAAACACCGTTCGTTAAATTTTATAAATTCCTTAGCAATTCTAATCTTATCAAAACTAGAAACATCCAAGTTATTCTTAATAAAGTCATCACCAGGAATCCCAGCAATATGTTCTTCTATAATGGTATTTTTATCTACCAAATAACTTACAATATTAGGAGAAAGTAAATATTCCAACTCTAGACCATAAATACGTGACGCATCAATCCGCTTAATATAAAAATGATCATAATTGTCATTAATACGGTTAATGATACGTACCCTGTATGGGTTTGTATTTCCAAAAAGACAATAATCAATTCTGTCCACTTCGAGATGCTCGATAACTTTAAGGTCTCCATCTGTTTTTAAATAAGCATAAATCTGGCAGCAGGCATCATTGATTTCTTTGGATTCATGTTCATTATAGAAGACAGTTTCCCAATGTGTTTCTTCTCCCTTCTGATTCCGCACTGGGATCGAAGAGAAATAACGTGACATATCATCGTATTGCAATGGCAATTTTGCCACCACACCCACGTTTTCCATATAACTCCAAAGTGCTTTCGAAACCTCAAATGGAGGTTTCTTTTTGGAAGGAAGATTTGCCTGTTTTGGGTTTTCCATTTTTAATCTAAAATTCGTTCTATATTAGCAATCATAGTTTCACAAGTTGCAAAACCTCTAGCAATAATATTCAATTTATTGTCTTTTTGTAAAACTATTGTAGGAAAAGAATTTACACCTAAATCACCAGCTCTTTTAAAATCCAATTTTATCTCTTCTCTCAATTCTGATGCGTTAAATAATGCTGCAAATTTTTCTGCATCCAAACCCAATTTTTCTACCAACGGAAAATAACTTTCATCGAGATGCACATTGATATTATCTACATAAAATGCTTTCTGGACCATTTTAAAAAATGCAATCTCTTTAGACGCATCCATTTTTCGAACAGCCAATACTGCCCTACTTGGTGGCTCAGTATCATAGGTCATCTTAGTATCATCTAAGATGGAATAATTAAATTTTTGACCAGACTTGGCATGTACCTCTTCCCAATGGTGAGTCAGAAAAGACTTTAAATCAGACATGGTTTCGGTATTGTATGGACGTAACCCACCAAGCACCAACTCTGTTTCTAATTTTCCTTCGAAATGCGTAATTGTTTTTTCTAATTCTTCCGCTATTCCATAACACCAAGAACACATTGGGTCACCGACATAAATCAATTTTGTTTCCATCTGAGCAAAGATTGTAGTTTGTAAAAGAATGAATAATATGGTCAATACTTTATTGAAATGAGTCATAAATTTCTTAATTAATTTGAAAATTCCTTAGTAAGATTTCTTAGCATTTCTACACATTTATCAAGTTCTGATTTTGCGACAAATTCGTTTGCTCGATGTGCTTGGGCTATTGATCCAGGCCCACAAATTACTGATTCTAATCCTGCTTCATAAAATTGTCCAGCCTCCGCTGCATAAGCAACTGTACCTAGTTCTGTATTGCCTGAAAATTTTCTTATTAACGATACAATCTCTTTATCTTCAGCCGTATCTAATGGTGGCACTGGCGGATGATGTTCTGAAGTTTCGATTTTAAAGTCCGGATATCTTAGCCTTAATTTTGACTCTACTTCTCTACAATAAGCATTAAAGTCATTAATAATTTCTGATATCTTATCGCTTGGTATTACCCTAACATCCCAAAAGAATTTTGCATGATCTGCAATTACATTTGGCGCAATTCCAGCATTAAACTGTCCGACATGGATAGAACTATGTGGTGGATGGAATCGATCATCAATATGACCTGACTCTACCAATTTATTCATATAATTTTCTAGCCAAACTACCAGTTTTGACGCTTCGTGGATCGCACTTACTTCTTGACGTATACGGCTAGAGTGACCAGCAGAACCATTTACCGTTGTTTCTAAGACACAAATGCCTTTTTGCCCAACAATAGGTTGCATTAATGATGGTTCTCCTATGATTGCAAATTGGGGTTTTTCTTCGTAATGAGTCAACAATGCTTGTATCAATGCTGGTGCTGCCAAACAGCCTATTTCTTCATCATAAGAAAAAGCAAAATAGATTGGACGCGCTAAATCTGCTTTCACAAATTCTGGAAGCATCGCCAAGCAGCATGCAATAAATCCCTTCATATCACAAGACCCACGCCCATACAATTTCCCATCATTTCCATCAGTTAATAAAAATGGATCTGTATGCCAATCTTGCCCTTCTACTGGAACAACATCGGTATGTCCTGATAAAATTATTCCATCATCAACAGACGGACCAATCCTACAAAACAACGAAGCCTTGTTCTTTTCTTCGTTATAAACCAGGTGCGAAACCACACCATAAGAAGCGACATACTCTTTTATCCATAGGATGATTGACAAATTACTTTCTCCACCTAGCACTGGAAACGAGATTAATTTTG
>JAHDBF010000148.1:0-3203 GCA_020630525.1 Saprospiraceae bacterium | reverse complement strand
ATACCCACTCGCCACAGCAAAAATCAACACCAACCAAGATACCAATAATATGATTAACAATAATGGAAAGATAAACCTAATCCATCTATCGAGCGGTACTCTACATAAACTCAACATAGCAATCAATCCGCCAAGTGTAGGGTTGATCAAATTTGTAACACCATCACCTATCTGAAATGCCAATATCGTCACTTGCCGAGTCAATCCCAATACTTCGCCTAATGGAATCATCACTGGTAACGTAGCTAATGCCTGTCCACTTCCCGAAGGAATAAACAAATTGGTCACACACTGAGATATTGACATACAAATCGCAGCTGCGTACAGTGGCAATCCTTCTAGCAACTGTGCTAAACCATTAGAAATAGTGTCACTGATATTTCCCATTTCCATTAGTACTTTTATTGATGTAGCAAAACCTACCATAAATGCACCTGGTGCTGCCTTGGCTACAGAATCTAATATGGTTTCACTAATTATGGTTGCAGGCATCCTTGCTATTATTCCTACGACTAAAGCTATCATTAAAAACACTGCAGATAACTCATTAATGTACCAACCCCAATTAAAGACGCCAATCAAAATGACGATTAAGCCGATCATAAATGTTGATATCACCAACCAACTTTTTAGGTCCATCTTGTATTCACTAAATTCTTTGGATAGTTTTAATCCTTCAACATTTAAACCATTCGATAAGCTTGATTTAGGATTTTCGATGATCTTTTTAAAGTATCTGACATTGTAATACGCCGCGGCAGTTAAGGCAAAAAAGCATAAGGCACTTCTTAAATTTGCACCAGAAAAAATAGGCAATTCTGCAATTTTATGACCCGTACCGACAGTATAAGGATTAATCGGTGATAGACCAAACCCAATCGTCATAGCACCTACTGAAATTCCTGCCGCTAAAACCAAATCACCGCCCAGCGCTAAACTTAAAACCGCAGCAATAGGCACTAAGGCAATGTTGTTTTCATAACCAACTGCAATGCCTAATCCACCATAGATAAACGTCATTATTACAACGATAAGGTACCTCCTTTCTAATCCAAGACTATTGATCAATGTTCCTACACTATTTTCAATGGCTTTGGACTTTTCCATCATACCGAACATAATGCCTCCTGCTAAAACTATAAATATGATTTCTACAGCAGCTTTAAATCCTAGCGGAATGGACTTAAACATATCTAGTAAAGAAACTGGTGTAGCATCCATCAATGTGTAAGATCCTGGCACTACTCTATTCCGACCATCTACGAGTATCCGTTCATAAGAACCAGCTGGAAGTATATGAGTTAATATTGCAACCAGTACTATAATCCCAAACAGCATTGTAACTGCATGTGGTATACGTTCTGTCCAACTTTTAGTTTCTGCTATTTTAGTCATGGATGTTGTTATGATAAAGGATCATACATTCTTCTCTTTTAATATTCTGTTTGAGACATATTCATGTTTCGGTTTTAGGCTTGATTAATTGATTATAATATATTGTGACTTGTATCTTTTTTTATCGGAAAAATTCAGTAAATACAAACCTGAAGAAAGGTCTTCCGTATTAATTTGTATTATATTTTCAGATTCAAATATCTTCTTCCCATATACCATACGCCCTGATTGATCATAAATAGACAAAGTTCCTGATTCATTGGTCTTGAGTTTTAACTGTAGGGTTTCTCCACTTATTATGGGGTTTGGAAAGGCATGAAAAAGATTAGGAGTTTCTTTAAGATTTTTTGTTTGCGAAATTAACTCTCCATTTAACTCTATAAGATATTGGATCACTTCACCTTCTTCTCCTAAGTCTTCTCCATATAGATTAAATGCACCTCTTTTAAACATAAATAGCCTACGTTCTGTATCTGAATCTTCATCTTTATCAATATAATAGCACTGAAAATTAACAAATTGTTCAAAACCGTTGTTATTTAAAATATCTATTCCTATTTCCTTTCCAGTTCTTGCATTGAGATAAATAAAACATTGTGCATAATGAATGTCAGTAAAAGTTTCGTCTGCAACAATCAATGTATCCGAACTATAAATGAAAGCTGATAATTCTAAAGTGTCATTTTTATTTGTAACGTCTAAAAATTCATACTGTGTATTTAGTCCATTTAACAAATAAAGCCATTGAAAATTTCCTTCTTCACTAAAATTCAACAATGCAAATCTTGGTGGCACAAAATCTAAAGAGCCATCATTCCATGCAATGATGTTATTATCTCCTACCCGAATACTGTCCCTCCATGAATAACGTGCGTAAACTTCATTACCCTCTAGATATAGCCCATGAGACGCTGATCTATCTAATGGATGATCGTGATGATACCAATGCAAGTCACCACTTGGATAATAACTTACAACAAATGACTGCCCCCCAATATCTATAACTGTATCGTTGTCAAAAATAGTCGGTGAACCACCAATAACTCCTGTTATCAAGACATTTCCATTAGAGTCAGCTTCCATACCATTCATAGAATCTATTCCGCCAGGACTCCCAAATCTCCAAAAGGTATTTACTTTTTTTTCAACATAGTTGTAGTTGATAACTACATTACTTTGTATATCATTAAATGTATTTGGGTGAAAATAATTAAATATTGTGTCTCCATTAAAACTTATCGTATCAACACCGGCTAGAATAGCTCCTATATACAATGTCGAGTCTCCATAAGCTTCTATTTGGTCAATCATATGTTTAACTCTAAACGGTATCCCTATAAAATTAAGTTCATGATCAAATTCCAAAACCATACTTCTATTGTAATTATCTGGTTCAATTAACATATCGTCAACGTACAAATAATCATATAAAGATGTTTGAAATCCAAAAAATACCCTATTCTTTGAAATAGATAAATTTTCATTTGATACACTCTGTCTAATCTTAACAACTTTTTCTAACCTTAAATCTGAAGATAACTTAATCAAGTAATTAACCCCCCCACTTCCAAACCATTCTGATTGTTGTTCAATAGGAAAATCTTCGTAATAAAATACTTGATCATCAATAATGATTGAATCTTTACTTGAACTTATTAAAAAAAAATACTCTCCTTTTGCATTTTTCTCAATGAGCTTATCATAATTTGATCTAGGCGGAGCGCCTTCAAACTGTACAATATTTGTAACTTCTTGTGCAGTAACTTTTACAGTAAAGCCTAAAGTTATAAATAGTAGTACAAGAAATA
>JAHDBF010000147.1 GCA_020630525.1 Saprospiraceae bacterium | reverse complement strand
TCCATCAGCAATAGTTGGGTCTGCAGGATTCAGTATTGCAGTACCTTGTCCTTGTCCTTGTCCTTGTAAATAAGAATTTATTGCACTTACCAAATTTTCGTATTCATAACCATTGGTAAAGCCATAACCATTACATAAACCTGGCGAACCAATGCATAATCCTGCTCCATTATCTCCAAGAATTATAGGGTCATCTGTATTAATTACATTCATTACCATAACTCCATGTTCAAACGCATCAAGGCAAATGCTATAATTGCAAACTTCCTGAGTTTCTTTTTCACATTTAACAATGTCACACCTTTGCGTGCAACAACCTATTTCATCAGTAATCGTTAAGCAAATTTCGTACATGCCTGAGTTTTCATATTGAATTCTTACGGACGAAGCATTAGTTTGGCTTTGAGAAGTTCCACCAGGAAAGCTCCATTCCATATTTGTGATTTCTTTGTCACTATTGTAAATTATTGATGCTGTATATTCACAGTCACCAAGACCAAATATTTCTAGCCCAATAAAACCTTCATTCTCACATGATATAGTAATGTTGTCCAGGTATGTTGTACAAAGTGTAGAGTTGTTAGTTGAAGGATATATAATTAATTGATCAAAATCTGAATTTTCTACGGTAAATTCTATTTCATACAAATTCATTTCGGCTGGTGGTTGAGGGTTTTCAGTCACATTAGTCCCAATTATTTGATGGTTTCCAAAATTTGGAATATTTCCAGATTGTGTGTCTGTATTACCAAAATTTTCGGTTATTATAAAATTTAAGATTGAACTAGAAGATCTCGCTTCATAGCATAATTTATAAGTTATGTCATCACTCGAAATTAACGTAATATCTGTCATAATTCCTTCAGAATACTCATTAGTGCACAAAAGAAAAGCTATAGAAGAAGATAAAGGTGCGAAAGGACAAATACCAGGAACCCATACGTCTGGGCTGCCAATTGCATTGGTCCAAGAATCTACAAATCCCATTTGAAATCCCTTTTCACATATGTAAGGAGGTCCCACGGTGTTATTTTCAAAACCTCCATTGGATATAATCGGTAATTCACATAAACCACAACTTTGACTATTAAGTTGGTGCATTAAGAACGTAAGCAATATTACCGCAATTACTTGTTTCATTTAATTATACTTTTTGATTACAATTGACTGAAATAAATATAATCATTAACTTTCATTAGTACAAAATTAATTTTCACTACTACTTTTATTATTTGAGTGCGTATTGCTCAATAAACTCTTTTTTCATCCCCCCAAAACCCACCATTAGTCGATTCTTCCTCATTTTAACGATACATACCGTCGTCTTTTCTACACTTTAAGTTCAATAAAGCTTATTTTCGCGCGATAAAACCTAACTAATGAGAATAATAATTCTAAGCTTATTCTTGGCTTTAGCAACATTATTGCAAGGCCAAATGAATAAAATTGATTATGTAGAGTATGACCTAGACAATGGCATGCACGTCATACTTCATCAAGACAAATCAACACCTATCGTCGCAGTATCTGTAATGTATCACGTAGGATCTAAAAATGAAAATCCAGACAAGACCGGATTTGCACACTTTTTTGAACATCTTTTATTCGAAGGATCAGAAAATATCGGTCGTGGTGAATATGATGGTTATGTAGAAAAAGCAGGCGGAACATTAAATGCAAATACGTCATTTGATAGAACATTCTACTTTGAGATTCTTCCTTCTAATCAGCTAGAACTAGGATTATGGTTGGAGTCTGAAAGACTGCTACATGCCAAAGTAGAAATTGAGGGCGTCGAAACGCAAAGAGAAGTAGTTAAAGAAGAAAGAAGACAAAGAGTAGACAACCAACCATATGGTTCGATCCTAGAAGAAACTTTCAAAAGAGCATACAGAGAGCATCCTTACAAATGGCCAATTATAGGGTCTATGGCGCACCTAGATGCAGCAGTGGAAGATGACTATAAGCAATTTTATGCTGACTTTTATGTGCCAAATAACGCCGTACTTTCTATTGCTGGAGATCTTGATATCGATCAAGCTAAAATGTGGGTGGAGAAATATTTTGGAAGCATTCCAGCAGGAACTAAAGAAATTTATAGACCTTCAATTGTCGAACCAGCGTTAGGTGGTGAAGTAAGAGATACTATCTATGATGAGATACAACTGCCTGCAGTTATCCAAGCATATAGAATTCCTGCGCAAGGAACTGAAGATTTTTATGCATTATCTATGTTATCCACCTTGCTTTCTCAAGGAGAAAGTTCAAGATTGCAAAAAGAGTTGGTAGACAATCAGCAAAAGGCGATGTTCGTAGGTAACTTTCCTTTTAATCTTGAAGACCCAGGTGTATCAATGGCATTCGGTATTTGTGCAGCAGGTGTTCAACCATTGGATCTAGAAGTAGAGATGGATAAAGTTGTTGATATTGTAAAAGAAGAATTGATCTCTGATAAAGAATTTCAGAAACTGAAAAACTTAGTAGAAGATGATTTTATAAGTGCGAATAGTAGAGTCGCTGGAATCGCTGAAAGCTTAGCAAACTATCACATGTATTATGGTGATGCCAATTTAATAAATACAGAAATTGATAAATATCTTGCAGTTACTAAAGAAGATATTCAGAGAGTAGCAAAGCAATATTTTACTAAAGACAATAGAGTAGTATTACATTATTTACCAAAGTCAGCAGAGTAATAGCGTTATTCAATTTTATTAAAAATTCAAGAAATTAATTCAATGAAAAATTTATATATCGTACTCTTTGCTATACTTGCTATTGCATTTACAAATTGTACATCTAAAACAACGGAAGCAGTAACGGATACTGTATCTGATGCAGTAAAAGAGGAAATGCCAAGTATCCACGCTTGGAGAGCAAATGTGCCAGAGCCTGCACCAGCAAGAAAAATTCAATTGGGTTCTTACAATACTTTTACGCTCGATAATGGATTAGAAGTTATTGTAGTAGAGAACAATAAAATTCCTAAAGTTTCTTACTCTGTAAGTTTAAAAAATGACCCAATCATGGAAGGTGACCAAGCTGGTTATGTGACTATGATGGGCGACCTTTTAGGAAGAGGGACTACCTCAAAGTCCAAAGCAGAAATCGACGAAACAATAGATTTCATAGGTGCAACACTAAGCACATCTGCTGGGGGAATTTTTGGAAGATCATTAACTAAGCATAGTGATAAAATGTTAGCTTTAATGTCTGACGTGTTAATGAATCCAACTTTCCCACAAGAAGAATTTGATAAGGTAAAATCGCAAATGCTTTCTGGATTGCAATCAGAAAAATCTGATCCTAATAGCATGGCTTCTAATGTTTCTAGTGTGGTAAATTATACCACTGGACACCCTTATGGTGAAGTACAAACTGAGGCTACTGTTGAAAATGCCCAATTAGAAAGTTGCAAGAAATATTACAATGACTTTTTTAAATCAAACAATGCTTACCTAACCATAGTAGGAGACATCAGTTTAGATGATGCGAAGATGAAAGCAGAAAAATATTTTGGCGCTTGGAAGTCTGGTGACGTACCTAGTATGAGTTATGGGATGCCAAAATCACCAGATGCAACTAATGTATCTTTTGTAAATAAAGATGGTGCTGTTCAGTCAGTAATTAATATTACCTATCCTGTAGATTTGCAGCCAGGTACGCAAGAAGCAATCGCCGCTAGTTTGACAAATTCTATCTTAGGTGGTGGTATCTTTTTAGGAAGATTAATGCAAAATTTAAGAGAGGATAATGCATTTACTTATGGAGCAAGATCTAGATTAAGTGCTGACGATTTGGTAGGAAATTTCAACGCATTTGCTAGTGTAAGAAATGAAGTAACCGATAGCTCAGTTGTAGAATTTATCTATGAGATGAATAGAATGATGACAGAAGAGGTGTCAGAAGATGATCTCCAATTGGCAAAAAATTCAGCTACAGGAAGTTTTGCTCGTTCATTAGAAAGCCCACAAACGATTGCACGTTTTGCTAAGAATATTGTAAAATATAATTTACCTGCGGATTATTATGAGACTTACTTGGAAAAATTAGAATCTGTGACTGTTGCAGATGTGAAAGCTTGTGCAGAAAAATTCATAAGAGCAGACAAAGCCAATATTGTAATCGTAGGAAACAAAGATGAAGTAGCAGAGAAGTTGGTAAGATTTGATGCTGATGGAAAAATAGATTACTATGATGCTTTTGGTAACGTAGTGGTATATGACGACAAACCTATGTCAGCAGACATAACTGGAGAATCAATCATCAATAAATATTTTGAAGCATTAGGAGGGAAGGCTGCAATGGATAAAGTGAAGTCTATTTCTCAATCTATGAAAATGGATATGATGGGACAGCAAGCGACTGTAAAACAAATGGTAAAGGATAGATCAAAAATAGCTGTAAAAGTAGAGATGCAAGGCATGGTTGTTCAGGATCAAAGATTCGATGGAGAGAAAGTATTGATGTCAGGAATGGGCAACAATGAAGTAATTACAGAAGGTCCTATGATCAATCAGATGAAAGAGCAAACAAAGATTTGGGAACAAGTTTCTTACATGGATGAAGGTTATGCTATGGAGGTAAAAGGTAAAGATAAAATCGATGGAGAAGATGTATATAAGTTGGTTGTCACTAATCCAGAAGGCAATAAAAGTACAGAATTCTATTCAGTAGATTCTGGTTTATTATTAAAGAAAGTTTCTCTTGACGAAACCTCAGGTAAATCAATAATGGTATCTTTTTCAGAATATACAGAAACTGATGGCATCATGTTTTTTGGTAAAATGACGACAGAAGGCGCAATGCCTTTTCCAATGGTTATGGAATCAACTGGAGTTGAAGTAAATCCAGAATTATCAGATGATTTATTTAAAGTAGAGTAAATATTTAAACACGATATTATACATTAAAGAAAGGCTTGCTGTGTGGCGAGCCTTTCTTATTTTAAGTGTTTCATTATAGATTGGAGTAACAAATAATTCTTGAATGTGTTAATAGTTAAGTCTTTCAAAATATCAAATTATCATGAAATTTTATACTACACTTCCAACTGTTTTAAAGCCCTTCTTTGATAAGGAATTATTAGCATATCAGAATGCTTGGGATGATGGAAAGCTAACCATTGCCTGGAAGCATCTTGAAAGAGCACACATTATTGGGCAGAAATATCCATTCGCACATACATATATACATTGGAAAATGATTCAGTTTGGGGTTAGAATTAAAAGTACTAAAGAAGTAATTGGACAAATCCCACGTTTAGTTTTCGGTGGAGTAAAATCTTTTGTTGGTAAAGTTCCAGTTGGTAATCCAGGTGGTTCTAATGTTCCTGCATTAAAGCCATTTCCTATAGAAGAAGACTTGCAAGTTATTTTAAATAAAATATAAATTAATTAGCACCGTAATTTATCCGACGATATTAAAATATCCAATAGCCTTACTGATTGATTTTAGCTTCAAGCTTGTTTTATACTTTAGAAAAGTATAATAAAACCCACCCTTTGTATAAAATGGCAATTTTTTTGCTCATTGATTATTATATTAGAGATAGATTTACTTTAGTCGTAATCTTGTTCTTTTAAATCTAAAATGTTGATCATGAATTTTAAAGCATTCTTCCTACCATTAGTATTGGTTATTTCTACCTCGAATTTCGTTTTTGCGCAAATCAATAAAGCAGATTGGAAAATAGAAGAAAATAGATCTTCGATAAAAAGCACCCAATTTTTTAAAAGTGTACCAAGTAAATATTTATCCACAAATATTAACCTAACATCTTTCGATGCAAAATTGATATCAATAAAACAAGAGATTTCAATTCCTTCTCCAGAAGGTAATTTTACAACTTTTATTATCACTCCATCCAAAGTTGTTGCAGATGAAGTATCACATTTGTATTCTATAAAAACATTTATTGGGTATGAAAAAGAAAATCCTTCCATTCTGATTTCTTGTGATATCAGTAACCAAGGATTTCATGCCGCAGTGTACAACGGAGATAAAACATATTTTGTAGAACCTACTTCTTTCGCCGATGAAAAACACTTAGTGTATTATAAAAGCGATCACAGAACAGAGAAAGTAAAGTGTGGTGTGGTAGAAGCACTAAAAATAAAAGACGAGTCAGGTTTGAGAGCACCGAATGCAAAACGTACCTATCGATTAGCGATAGTAGCTATGGGAGAGTACTCCCAACAGTTTGGTGGCTCACCATATAGCGCAAACAATGTATTAAACGCTATGGCGTCGGGTGTAAATATGATGGCACCGATATGGCTTCGGGACATGGGTGTGGAATTTAATCTAGTTTCTACAACGGCATTGGTTTTTCAAGATCCAAATACCGATCCTTTTGATATCAATGATCAGTTTTCATTACTTACTGATTGTCACACTCAGTGTGTATCTGCATTAGGCGTAAATGGATTTGATGTAGGACATATTATTGCTTGGGAAAACACAGGTGGATTGGCTAGTCTAGGAGTCATTTGTGATAACACTAGCAAAGGAGAGGGTTTTTCTGGAACTAACGAAGGCCTAAGTACGCTATGGGTTGATTATGTAGCACACGAGTTGGGTCATCAGTTTGGTTCTAATCATAATTTTTCTGCGCAATGTTATGGAAATTCTGTAGCAGGTCATCGATTCGAACCTGGTGAGGGATCATCTATTATGTGTTATGCCAATGTGTGTTTATCCACGGATAGTTATACTTCGGCATCTGATCCATACTTTCATTATAACTCTATCGATCAAATGCAAACGTATTTAAATACCACAAGCTGTGCATCAAGCAACTCTGCAGGAAATGCAAGTGATCCAATACCAAATGCAATGAGTAACATTACCGTTCCAAAACAAACGCCTTTTGTGCTTATTGGCGATGCAAGTGATGCCAATGATGGTAGCAATGCTTTGACATACAATTGGATTCAATATGATGGAAGTGGAGCTGTTGCTTCAGGAAGCCCTAATTGTAGTTCGACCAATTCTCCATTGTTTAGGTTTAGACCACCAGTTGCAGATAAGTATAGAAACTTTCCTCAATATAGCGATGTGCTTTCTGGCAATAATAATGCTATAACTTGGGAAAAATTGCCATGCGTAGCCAGGACAATGAATTTTGCACTTACGGTAAGAGACAACAACGCAACGTATGGAAGGGTAGTCAAAGATGACATGATAGTGACTGTCGCAAACACAGGTCCTTTTAATGTTACTGCGCCAAACGGTGGTGAGTCTATAACAGGAAATGCTACTGTGACTTGGTCTGTAAATGGAACTAATGCGCATTGTGCAAATGTTGATATTTTATTATCAACGGATAGCGGTATAAGTTATTCTATTTTGGCTGACGCAACTCCAAATGATGGTTCAGAGTCAATTACTTTTCCTGTGTCATCAACTAATGCTAGAATCTTAATCCGCTGTGATGTAGCAGGAGGATTTCGTTCTGCTTCCACTTTTTATGATGTTTCTGATGCAGATTTTTCTATTTCTTCTACTGGATTAACTTGCTATACAGATTTGACAAATAGTACTGGTCTAGCCACAGTAGAGACTGGCATTAAAGATTATGAATCAAGCACATTTATTGAAACTACCGCAGCAACGATATTACAGAATGGGAGTGTTGTTGACTACGATGCAACAACAACTATTGAATTAAAAGATGGATTTGAAGTAGTTCTAGGCGCAGTATTTAATGCATTTATAGATGGGTGTAATAATGGAGGTGGTGGTAGTAATGTTGGTGAAACCTCAAATGAATTAAAGTAGAAAAGCTAATTAGTCAAAACAACATATTAAATAAAATTATAATATATTAGAGCGATTTATTTAGTAAAACATCGT
>JAHDBF010000009.1 GCA_020630525.1 Saprospiraceae bacterium | reverse complement strand
CGATAACCACTTATTTCATCTGATTTAGCAAGTTATTCGTCTTTTTTAATGGCTAATCTGTCTTAGCAATCTCAAAATTGTATTTTTGTGCAAATTTTGATAAAGAACTAATGGATCGTAACCAAAGTATAGGCTTCGCCTTATTGATGATGTTGTTTTTGGGCTGGTATTACGTTAATGCCCCAACTGCTGAAGAGATTGAAAGACAGAAATTTATTCAAGATTCTGTTGAGCAAGCTAGAGCAAAAACACTGCAAGAAAACGCCGATGAAACCAAAATTCCTCAAACTCAGGCTACTCCAGTCTCTGACTCACTAAAAATTGCTCAACTCAGCAACACTTATGGTGCATTGGGTTCTGCAATGGTCGGAGAAGGACAAGAACATATTTTATCAAACAGTTTGATGGATGTGAGCTTCAACAGTAAAGGTGGAATCGTCACCAAATCTGTAATGAAAGAACACATGCAGATTACGGAAGATGAAAACAAAGTCCAAACTAAAACACCATTGGAACTTCTTGGTACTGATAAAGGAAAATTTGAGTACATTCTGAATACCAAAACTGGTGGTAAAATAAGTACGCAAGACTTGGTTTATCAAACGCAAAAAACCGAAAATAGCATCGTTTTTACTGCCAATTCTGGTGCTGGAACGATACAACATAGTTATACACTTTTACCAGATAGTTATACGCTAGATTACACATTTAGCATAGATGGTGTAAAGCAACTACTTGATCCAAGTGAGGACAAGATCAGGTTCCGATGGCATGAACATCTAAAAAAGCTAGAATTAAATACCGTTTTTGAAAAATTCTATTCTACCATTTATTTTAAACCTGATGATGACAATTCTGACTATTGTAATTGTAGGTCTGATGATATCGAGCAAGATGAAGATATCAAAGTAGAATGGATGGCACACACCAATCAATTCTTCAATACAAGTATCATCTCTAAAACTCAAAATTTTACAAATACTTACTTTGAAACTGTAGTTTTTGACGATGATAATGAATACATCAAATTGGCTAAAGGTGAAGGAGATCTGGCATTGGCAGATGGAGATAAATCTACTTTTGAATTTCAAATGTATTTAGGACCAAATGAATTTGAGAGATTGGTAAAGTTTGACAATGGAATAGATGAAATTATTCCTTTTGGGAGATCAATATTCGGAACGATAAATAGATACGTTATCAGACCAAGTTTCAACTTTTTAAGTTCGCTTATTTCTAGTAAAGGATTGGTGATCATATTGATGATATTTATCATTAAAATGTTGTTGTATCCATTGACTTATAAGATGCTTCATTCGCAAGCGAAAATGGGTGCGCTTAAGCCAGAATTGGCAAAACTTACTGATAAGTTTAAAGATGATCCATCTAAAAAGCAGATGGAAACAATGAAAATCTATCGAGAATATGGCGTAAGTCCACTTGGTGGTTGTATGCCGATGATTGTGCAGATGCCAATATGGTACGCCTTGTTTAGATTTTTTCCTGCATCGATAACGTTTAGACAAGAAAGTTTCCTTTGGGCGACAGATTTATCGTCATATGATGCGTTTGTAAATTTACCATTTGACATTCCATTTTTGGGGTCGCATTTGAGTTTGTTTACTATTTTATGGGCAGTATCTACAGTGATTTACACTTACTATAATACCAAACATATGGATATGTCTGCAAATCCAGCGATGAAATATGTGCAGTATGCCATGCCATTGATGTTCTTATTTTTCTTCAATACGTATTCATCGGGATTGACCTGTTATATGTTCTTTAGTAACTTGTTTAATATTATTCAGACTGTGGTTACTAAGAAATTTGTATTTAACGATGAGAAAATATTGGCGGAGCTAAATAAAGAAAAGAATAAGCCTAAAGTCGTTAAGAAAAATAGTTTCCAAACGAGACTAGAAGAAGCGATGAAGCAACAGCAAGAAATCCAAAGAAAAAAACAAAAGCGTAAATAGCAAATGACGAGTTCACCAAAAATAATTGAATCTTGAGTATTGAAAAAGTAGCCATACTAGGATCGGGTATTTTTGGTGCAACCATAGCAAACTTAGCTGCGGAAAATAAAGATGTGATGCTGTATAGTCGCAGAGCTAATACTGTAGCAGAAATAAATGATAATGCCACCATTAATGGACTTAAAATCAATCCTAAGATTGCTGCGACTAGTGACATTCAGCAAGTTTGTAAGGAATGTACGCTAATGTTTCCTGTGGTTCCATCTAAGTATTTTAGAAGTTTAATCCAAGATTTCTCTCCATACTTGTCACCGCAACATATATTGATTCACGCAACAAAAGGCTTGGATTTTCAAGATTTGCAAGATTATGACCGCAATGACTCTTTATCGACAGAAGAGGTTTTTACGATGAGCGAAGTAATCCAACAAGAAAGCAATGTGGTGAGGATTGGCGCATTGGCAGGACCTAATCTCGCAAATGAAATTTTGGACCATAAGCCTGCAGCAGCAGTTATTGCATCCCCTTTTGACGAAGTGATTAAGATCGGTTCTGAAACATTAAAGAGTCAAGAATTTTATATTTTTAGTTCTAATGCGTTAAAAGGTACAGAAGTAGTAGGTGCATTTAAAAACATATATGCTTTGGCAGCTGGTGTAATGTCTGGATTGGATCGTGGCAAGAATATATTTGGATTATTGATTACTCGAGCAATGCGAGAAATGATCAATTTTTTGACGATCATGAATGCAGATTGGAAAGCTGCACTGGGTACCTCAGGGCTCGGAGATTTAGTAACTACAGCATCGAGTACAGATAGTCGGAACTTTAAGTTTGGTCAAAAAATCGCTAGTGGGATGTCGTTTGAAGAAGTGATGAAAACGCAAAAAGAATTGGCCGAAGGCGTAAGAACATTAAAGGCAGCATACTTACTTTGCAATCATTACAAAATTGATGCACCGATAACCAAGTTACTTTACCAAATAATATATGAAAACCTTGATTTTAATCGAGCGATAAAGTTTATGATGTCTTATCCGTTTAGTGAAGATGTAGATTTTCTCTAATTCAGATAGATTCTTTATATTTAAATGAATTACAACAAAATAGCGTTCGCTGCATTTATTTATTGTTCCCAAATTGTTACAAAATGACTATAGATTTAAATAAGCTTTTTAATCCAAATAATGATTTAGATACAAGATCAACGAATGCGCTTTTAAAAGCGATTGGTGATGGACACAGTTCAGATTTTGACTATTTAAAATTTAAACAATCTATACAGTCATTGTCTGCGATGAATATGGATGCTAGTGCAGCATATAAAGCTGCTTTTGCAACTGCATCAACGATGGGACTAACTAAAGATAGACTGATAAAAAGTGCCAATAAATATTTAGGTATTCTATCCAATGAAAGCGTAAGTTTTAGTGATGCGTTAAAATCTCAAATCGATGCTAACGTTAATAGTAGAGAATCTATGATTTCTCAATTAGAAGCAAGGATCGCAGAAAACAAATCAAAAATTAAGGAACTAGAACAACAAATTTCTTTGTTTCAACAAAAGATAGACAATGTAGATAGTGATATCGAGCAAGCTCAATTGAAAATAAATACTGCTAGAGATAAGTTTAAAAAATCATTTGAGACAATCAACAATACGATAAAACAAGACATTGAACACATTAACTTATATTTGTAAGCAATAAATAATAGCCTTCATGACAAAATCAACAAAGACAAAATCATTTTGGAGCAAACCAGAGGGAGTAACTGGTGGCATATTTTTAATCGGAATAATTGCCTTAATCAGTTGGGCCGCATTTACTTTTGGAAAAGTAATAATGGGTGCATTAGGAACAATGTTAAGTTCTATTTTGGGATTAGCAGTCCTTGGTGTAATTATATTTGTTGCACTAGATCCTAAGACCAGAACTTTGGTGAGCTATATGTACAAAAGCATCATGCGTAAGATTACTGGGATTTTTGTTACCATCGATCCGATTGGAATATTAAAAAATTACATCTCAGACTTGGCTAGTAACTTAAAGAAAATGGGCAAACAGATTGGTGCTTTAAAAGGCCAAATGCGTAAGATAAAAACCATGGTCGAGGATAATAATAAAGAAATCGAACACAATATGCTATTGGCTAAGAAGGCAAAGCAATTGGGTCAAGATAGTCAGGTAGTCTTATCAACAAGAAAAGCTGCCAGACTAAAAGAGTCGAATGGCAAATATGTAGCACTACATAAAAAAATGGCTGTATTGTATAAAGTATTGACAAAGATGTATTCTAATTCTGAAATACTACTAGAAGATACTAAAGATCAAGTCCGTGTAAAAGAGCAAGAATATAAAGCCATTAAAATGTCTAACTCTGCAATGAAATCTGCAATGAGTATCATCAAAGGTGATCCAGATAGAAGAGCGATGTTTGATCAAGCGATGGAATATGTTGCCGATGATGTTGCGAATAAAGTAGGAGAAATGGAGCAATTTATGGAAATGTCTTCTGACTTTATGAACTCGATAGATCTACAGAATGGTATGTTTGAAGAGAAAGGCCTCAAGATGCTTGAAGAGTACGAAAAGAAAAGTACTTTACTCCTTTTGGGTGGAACCGAGCAAGCAGAAGATACGCTTGATTTAAACGAACAAAGAGGAGAAATCGAGTATAGGTCCAATGATTCTAAAAGCAACGAATACGACGGATTGTTTAACTAAATAATTTTCATTTTTGCAATTTAGAATTGTAATATTACTACTTATAATTTCTAGTTTTTGGGGATGTAAAGAAGAGGTTAAACCGACATGGTCAAATACTCATTTCTCAGGAAAAACCATGGGAACAACTTACAATGTCAAGATAAAAGGTGAGGTAGAAAAAGCTATTCAAAGCAGTATTGATAGTTTATTGTTAGACATAAATATGTCTGTGTCTACTTATATTGACAGTTCGCGCATTTCTCAATTTAATCAATCTCCATCAGGAATAGTATTGAAAGATTCTTCTGGAACAGATCAACATTTCGTAACAAATTTTCTTACGAGCAAAGAGATTTTTGAATCTAGCGATCAATATTTTGATGCTAGTTGTATGCCTTTAGTAAATTACTGGGGATTTGGGTATACTGAAAAGAAGGCAGTTACCAAAGTGGATAGTAATGCTGTAAAAGAGATGTTAGCATTTGTTGGAATGGATAAATTTAGTTTTGAGGATACTAGAGTTCTTTTTTCTATTTATAAAAATAATCCAAAATCTCAATTGGATTTTAGTGCGATTGCCAAAGGTTATGCAGTTGATAAAATAGCAGAATTATTAGATGATTCTGCTTTTGAAAACTATATGGTTGAGATTGGAGGTGAAGTAAAAACCAAAGGAGTAAATGCGCAAAATAAATCTTGGACTTTAGGCATCAATAAACCCAATCCTGATGCTGCCATTAATGATTTCCAATGGATCGTCAGTCCTGGCAATAATGGATTGGCTTCTTCTGGAAATTATAGAAACTACTATGAAGTCGATGGACAAAAATATGGACATACCATAAATCCCAAAACTGGATTTCCTGAGCGATCAAATCTACTTGGTGTTTCTGTCGTTCATCCGAGTTGTATGTATGCTGATGCTTTGGCAACTGCCTGTATGGTAATGGGATTAGAAAAAGCGGAAGCTTTTATAGAAAAAATTCCTGAAGCTGAAGCATGCTTAATATATGCAACAAATGACACTCTGCAAAGTCATTTTACTTCAGGCTTCGAGAAATTTGTAAATAAATAAGAATTTTTTGGTTCTAATTTTTAGTTGGATTAATGTTAACTCTAATTCCTAAGCAATCTATTGTTGGGCAACACTCTATTGTCGCTACGCTTGCTGGGCAACATGATCTTCCACCGCATCCAGTTAATTCGTCAGCAGAATAATAAAATTCTTCAATATTGTCTTCCATGCCAGGAGTATCAAAATTTACTATCAATGTTTCATTGTTTTCACCAACCAATAAACCAGATTCATTATACCATTGAATGTTGGTTAAATTTGGTTCGGTAGTTAATTCTGCAGAAGTTGAACCATCATCACAGATTTCGTAAATTATTTGTGGACAAACAATATTACACTGCATTGGTCCTATTTCGAATTCTGTAAAACATAGTGGATCACTAGCGTCTTCTATTCGCACTGTATAAGTTGAAACACCATCTGCGCTTAACGTTGGATTACCCAATTCTCCATTTCCAACTATCAATGTAGAACTGTTAGAAGCTATTGGGTTACTCGTGTAGGAGTCAATGACTACTTGGTAGAATGTTCCACCATTAATTATATCAGCGCTTAAACTTAATTCTATATAATCATCACTTGCATCGTCTGGGGTTCCATTAGCAGAACAATTGGTTTGATGTGTTTCTGTCACATTACAGCTTAAGCACTCTATACTAACTTGCTCTGAATAACTACACCCTGTCGTCATTACTGTTACCGTAATATTTGTAACATCAGCACTATTAATGTTAGATATAGTCCAATTTCCTGGAGTTCCATTTAAGGTCCCTTGATCGTGAGCAATTTCATCACCAAAATCAGACATAACATCTATGCTATACGTTCCTCCACTTCCATCACATTGAGCAGAGATAATTACCATTGGTGGATTTGGGTCAGATAGCATATTCATACAAATTTTTGAACATCCATTATTATCTGTAACTGTAACTGAATATGTCCCTTGAGATAGATTAGTTGCTGTTGCCTCAGTTTGCCCATCACTCCACAAATAAGTATAAGGTTGAGTACCTCCCATTGCTGTTGCAGTTATAGAACCGTTAGACATTCCACAATCGGGATCTAATTTTATACTACAATCGATAGATAAATCATCAGTACTCATTAATTCAATATTATCTACTGCTTCACATCCATTTTGGTCGGTTACTGTAACCATATACATTCCCTCTGTTAAATTAATTGCAGTAGCGCTTGATTGTCCATCACTCCACAAGTAAGTATAATCTGGAGTGCCGCCCATTGCTGTAACCGTAGCTTGACCATTGTTTGCCATGCAAGTAGGTTGCATATCTACAAGTACTGAAATCATCAAATCTGAATCAGAAGATAAAGAAACCATATCAGAAACTTCACAACCAGATGCATCAGTTAATGTTACTTCATAAGTTCCAGATCCCAATCCAATGGCCGTAGAAGTTGTTTGTCCATCACTCCACAAATATGAATAAGGTGGTGTTCCATTTGATCCAGTAGCTGTCGCTTCACCATTACTTTGACCACAAGTAGGATTTTGATCAACAGTTACCAATAGGTCTGGTAATTGTGAATTACTTACAGTTGTGACACAAACACCTTGACAACCTTCTGAATCCATAACAGTTACGGAATACTCTCCAGGAGAAAGATTGATTATATTTTGAGTCATTTCTCCATTGCTCCATAGATAAGAATATGGAGAAACGCCATTCAATGGCTGTACAAATGCTGTCCCGTTCATCATACTACATGTTTCTTCTGTAGACATACATTCTAATTCCAAAACCCCTCCAGAATCTAGTACTGTAGCTTCACAAGTGGCTTGGCAACCTTCTCCATCAGTAACTGTAACCGTATACGTTCCAGAAGATATATTGTTTATCATGGAATCCGTACTGCCATTACTCCACAAATACGTGTAATTTCCGTCTCCATTTTGACCTAAAACCATTGCACTTCCATTGCTTGCTCCACATGTTGCATCAGTATTTATACAACTCGCTATAAGGTCACAACAAGGATCTATAGGTCCAATGACAAACTCCGTAAAACATGAAGAATCAGACGCATCTTCTACCCTAACTAAAAAAGTAGAAGTTCCATTTGCCATCAGTATTGGATTTAATCCTACTCCATTTCCTTCTATTATTATCTCTTCACCATTATTTACAGGACCACTTGTATAAGAATCAATTATAACGCTATATTGATTACTACCATCTATTACATTTCCGTTAATACTTAATGCTATATAGTCATCAGTATTATTATTTAATGTGCCATTATCTCTGCAAAAAACTGCGTTCATCTGACTAACAGAACATACTGCACAATCCGCACTGGCTTGATCGCTTACACTGCAACCTGTCGCAGCTATTGATACCGTTACATTAGTAACTACTCCACTATTAATATCTGACAAAACCCAGTTACCCGCACTCCCAGAAAGTGTTCCTTGATCATAACTTATTTCATCACCTGTGTTTGAAGTTACCATTATTGAATATGTTGACCCTGTACACATTGTGGTTAGCATCATCATTGGCGGCATCGGATCTGTTAACATTTCCATACAAATCGCATCACAAGCATTGGCATCAGAAACTGTCACAGAATACATGCCTTGTGAAAGATTAGAAGCAGTTTGTGTTGTTTGTCCATCACTCCACATATACGAGTAAGGGGGTGTTCCACCTGAAGGAGATACTGTTAGCTCTCCGTCAGCATTGCCACAAGTAGATTGTTGAACGACACTACATTGCGCCATTGGTCCAAGCTCATCAATTAAATTCACATTATCTACTGCTTGACATCCATTTTGATCAGACACTGTGACCATATACATACCAGCACTTAATCCGTTTGCTGTTGCAGAAGATTGCCCATCACTCCACAAATAAGTATATCCACCTGCTCCACCAGAAGCTGTTACTGTTGCAGTTCCATTGTTCCCCATACATGATGGATTACTACTTGCTATTGTAGTCTCTGGTCCTGATTGTTCAGATAACATAACCATTCCTGATGTCAAACATCCACCTGCATCAGTTACAGTTACTACATAGTTTCCTGCAGATAAATTTATTAAAGAACTGGTATTTCCTCCATTGTCCCAAGCATATGTATAAGGAGATGTTCCACCAAAGGCTGAAGCGGATACCTCTCCATTATTGTTACCACAAGTAGGTTCTTGAATCACAAACACTTCAACCATAGGTAATACTGCTCCATTAATTGAGGTATTGCACATTGCAGAACAACCTTGCGCGTCCATAACTGTAACAGAATAGAATCCTGCAGTAAGCCCTGTTAAATTTGCAGTATTACCTCCATTACTCCAACTATAAGTATAAGGACCAACTCCATCAATAGCTTGGACATTCACAGTTCCATCATTTAATGCACAAGTCTCATCAGTTCCACTACAAATTACATTTGACAAGCCTCCCAAATCTGAAATTGTTACCATACATTCTGCCATACATCCTCCACCATCTACAACGGAAACCGTATATGTTCCAGCAGCTAAACTAGAAACTGAAGTCCCAGAAGATCCATTACTCCAAGTGTAGCTATAATTACCATCACCATTCATAGCCATTGCCATCGCAGAGCCATTTGGCATTCCACACGTTGCATCCATTCCAGAACAATTTATCATAACATCACAACAACCTACCGTACCTTCTGTAATTGTCAAACTATTTTCTGCTGAACAACCATTTGAGTCAGTAACAGTTGCTGAATATGTCCCTGTACCAACTGTAATTGAAGGCGAAGTATCTCCCGTTGACCATACCCAATCATAAGGCGAATCACCACCATTGATTGAAGTAGTTAATAATGTAGTTTCCATTGGGCATAATGTTGATGGACCTGCAATTTCAATAGACATATTATTATTTGCAATAACATCTACAATTACATCATCAATGCAGCCATCAGTAGACTCTATCAAAACAGATAACCCAGTTCCTATAGGAACACCATAAACAACTCCACTGAGATTTGTAGTTACCCCACCTGGCCATGTTGCTGTTCCAGACCAATTTGATGTGAGTGTTACAGAGGCAGTATTGTTCTGACAATTAACATTTACATTATCTACTATAAAACCAGAATCTACATAGCAACATGCTGCTTGATCAACAGTAATATTTTGTTCGGATGGTGCCCATGCACTAAATTCACCCGCATTCGGACAATCTACTCTTGCACATATTACTCTAGTTGTAATCCCTGTTATTACTTCAGTAAAATTTGGAGTGCTACTCATCTGCAATACACCTGAACCAATAGCTTCCATAATTCCATATTCAATTGTAGAACCTGCTGGTGCATCTGCTGGAAGTGACACAGTCGGACTTGAAAAATCAACAGTTAATGGAAAACAAACATCATTCGTCGTATAGCTAGTAACAGTCATCCCAACTGGAGGAGAAGAACACTCTTGTGATAAACTTTCTTGTATAAAAGAAAACGCCACAAATAAAACCGAAAATGAAAACTTGAATAGATTACGCATTAAAGTAATAATTTTGTTATCAAAAGAAATGCAAGAAGAAAGACAAAACTACCAAACATATTATATGAATTTTTAATATGTCTTTTGTTTAGGTTGATTATTTATTTAATGCGTATTAGCTTGTCCTAACGTGTCAATAAACACACTTAACGTGTAATGAATATTAAAGGTGCTTTGTCTATATAATTCTATCACAAATAAATTCACCATTTAAAATATATGAATCAAAGTTAAATTCAATAATAGAATGATTTTAGCTCAAATATTTCGAAGTTTGTAATAAATTAAAATATCTGTCTTGACCTAAAAGAATGAATTTAAAAAGTATTATAAATTTAGTGCTCTGTAGCTCTTTAATGCAATTTTACTTAATTGCTAATGTGCCCAGTATACAATTCGACATTAAAGACGGCTTACCAAATAATAAAGTATTTGTTATAAATCAATCATTAGATGGTGTTTTGTGGATTGGGTATTCAGGAGGTGTATGTACTTTTGATGGTAAAGAATTTAAAAAAATTGAATTACCTACACTTAGTGATTACGAATTCATACAGCTTAAAAAATTTAATGATCATTCTTTCTTGTCATTAAATGTTTCAGGACAGATGTGTCTATTAAAAAATAATAAGGCTGAATTAATTACGGTAAACAGAAGTAAAAATTATTATATCAAAGATCTAATAGCAATAGAGGACGATATTTATTTTATTGCCAATCTCCCCAATGGTACATCAGGAATTTTTAAATCAAAAAATAAATTATCGGAAAAATTAAATTTTGATTTTGAATTAGTACATAGAGATTCTAAAGAGCATGTGAATAAGGCTTATCTCCAAAAAATAAAAAATAATCTTATCTATAAATGTAGTAAAGTGGTAATGACATTCAATCACTTAAACCAAACCACTAATACATATAATTTACAAAAAGACATAATTGGTGAAAATATAATTACATACAACGATTCATATTTTCATTTTTCTAAGGATAAAATATTAATACGTAATGAAAATTTTACACCTATTGATTCGATAACAATTGAGAGACCAATGGTTAGATACAAAGTAGTAGATGATAAAATATTTACACTTAATAATCCTACTGGAACTGGCTATATAAATCTGGTTAATAAAAAATTTATCAATATTGAATTAGACTATCATTATAACAATGTATTTATTGACAACAAAAAAAGAATATGGTTAGCAACAGATGAAAACGGAATTTTTTTAGTTCCATCTCTTGAAAATTTACACTTAAATGATGAAAAAATTAAAGACAATAATTTAGTTAGTTCGATCATACAACTTCCAAATAAATCTATAATCGCAGGAACAAAAAATGGATTATTATTAACGATTACCAATGAAGAAATTAAAACTTTGAAATGGAAGGCCAATCATCCAATAACAAAAATAATCCAGCTTCCTAAAAACTATTTTGGTGTAATAACAAAAAAATCTTTTCATCTATTCGACCAGAAGATTAGATTACTTAATTCGATAACAGATATATCTATTAAAGATTTTTGTTTTGACAATGATACTATTTTCTTGTGTTCAAATATTGGTCTACACAAAATAATGATTGAAGACTTATTGCAAAAAAACATTAATCTAATTAATGAGAAATTTCTCATCCAAAGAAAAAGATATTACAGTATAAAAAATGACGAACGAAATATATTTGCAAGTAATCTTGATGGTATTTTTAAGTTGGAAGAAAACGAAAAAATAACCAAAGTTCAAACTGGTGATGATATTCCTAATTTAAAGAACATAGTTAAAACCCAAAATGGAAAGTTCTGGATTCTCTCGACAAATAAACTTATCAACTTACAGAACCTTAATGAATTTTATATCATTCCAGAATTAAAAAATCAAAATACCTGCATTATAAATACTATTGAAAATGAAATATTTTTCCAATTTGAAAACGAGTTGATTTGTTTCAATACTCAAACAAAAAAGAGCTACAATCTAATTTCAAACTTGGTTTGTGATTTTCCGATTTCAAGCATTTCAAAATTTGAAAACAAATATTGGTTGACAAATAAAGATGGGATATTTATTATTCCAAACTTAATTAAAGTTGACTCAACTGTTCATATAAGTACAAAAATTGAAAAATATTTTGTAGAAAATAAACCTGTAGAATCTCTACATAATTTAAAAATTCCAATAACTGAAAACAATATTAGTGTTGAAATTAACATGACAAATTATTTATTAAAATCCAAGCAATCGTGTTTCTATAAATTTGGAAAAATAAATGAAGAAGTAAATACCGATATTAAAATAAGATCAACTAATGAGGGCATATTGAATTTTGACAACCTTGAGTCTGGCGAATATCAATTATTAATCTCCAGTAACAGTTTGTATTTCGACAATGAGAATCTTACGAAAATTAATTTTACTATATTAAAACCATTCTATCAAGAAACTTGGTTTTATCTAATTTTTGCGCTATTGATAATTGGACTTAGCTTTATTTACTCTAAGTATACCATTGAAAAAATAAGGAAAAGAGCAAGTTTGTATAATACACTTAGGAACGAAGTAAGCGATGCCAAATTAGCACTGCTACAGCAACAGTTAAGTCCACACTTTATTTCAAATCTGCTGTCGGATTTGAAAAATAAGTTTTTTGAAGGCGATAGTAATCAAGCAATATTACTTTTTGAGAAAGTATCTGATCACTTAAAAAATCTATTTCAATACTCAGCAAATAAGACAGTATATCTTGATGATGAGTTTAATTTTATACATTCCTACTTAGAATTAATTAACTTAAGAAAAGGGAGTAATACTCAATTAAAAGTAGAAACAAATTCCTTAGAATTAGAAGAAATTGAAATTCCAACTATGCTTTTACAGCCTGTTATTGAAAACTCAATAAAGCATGGAAAACCTGTGGGCATAGAAATTCCATTAATAAAGATAAGTCTAAAGATTGACACTGATTTTTTAATAATTCGTATTTCTAATAACGGACCATTATTATCAGAAAATAAAAATCATTTACTCAAAAATAAATCACTAAGCATTATAGAACAACGATTAATGATTTGGAATGAGACAAAAAACAACATAATTTTATCAAATGATCAAGAAACAAAATCTGTGGTTACATTTATTAAAATAAAACTATGATAAAAAGTATACTATTGGTTGACGATAATCCTTCTGTTTTAATATCTTTACAAAGAGCGCTTTCTCAAATCATAGAAGTCAAATCTTTTTACAGTTGTAGTACTATTTCTGAAGCTACAAATATTTTAAACAACAACTCAATAGATTTAGTATTACTTGATGTTGAATTAGAAGGAGATGAAAGTGGGTTTGATCTGTTTAAATATTTCCCCAATCCAAATTTTGAATTCATCTTTGTTACAGGATTTGAGAAGTATGCAATCCAAGCTCTTAGATTATCTGCTGCTGACTATATATTAAAACCAGTGAATAGTAATGAATTGGCACTAGCAATATTAAAGGTTGAAAAAAAATCTAATAAAATAAAAAGTTCAGATGTTGTAGATTCCCTAAAAACAAATTACGACCTCGAAAATCCAAAAATTACCGTTTTAATAAAAAAAGGATACACGAGAATACTTGTTAAGGACATCATCAGATGTGCTGGAAAAAGCAATTACACAAATATTTTCATGACTGATGGGACTTCTATTTTAAGTACTAAGACATTAAAACATTATGAAAATTTATTGAAAGATTTTGGGTTTTTTAGGATAAATAAAAATGACCTTATTAATACGAAATTTATAAAAACGCTTCTAAAAGGTAGGTATCCTATTCTAGAAATTGAAGACGGAACTCAATTGATCGTCTCTGATAGAAAAAGAACATTAATTAGAAAAATGATATTTAAATGAAAGGGTTAGCAAATGATAGTACTAACCCTTAGAAAATTATATAGGTATTAAAGTTTAAAATCCAGAAATCCTACTTGCTTTAATTTGTAAACTACTCAAAGGAACGCCATCACGATTTACGGAAACACCGAAGCAGTTTTCTGTTGGGCAACAATTTTCTAATGAATTTTTTATCGGGCAACAAGCAGCCCCTTCACATCCATTTAAGTCATTAGCTGTATAGTAAAACTCCTCCATTCCATCTTCCATTCCTGGTGTGTCTATTGAAACTGTTAAAATTGTATTTAAACTAAAGCAAAACTTGAACGAACTTTAGATACATTTGAAAAACATAGAATTAGATTTGTAGTAAAAAGTTAATATCTGTTCTGATATTCTTCAATCCTGCCATGCATCATAAAGTTCAATTCAAGTAGGTAAATAGTATGCTCTTTTAAAACTACATAGAATGCACAGGTAACGGCATTATATATAGCTAATTCATTTTATTCTAAGGTTAGCAATTCTATTTATATGCAAATATTACTCATATTTATAATATGAAAAAAATTATCTTCTAAGCGTTGCAATAAATTTCTAAGTGCACTTTCAATTTCTAAAATCATATTATTACTGTACTTTTAAGGTTGAATATGGATTTAAAAAAATCAATAGCTTTAGGTATAATTTTTTCTTTTTTTGTTCTGAAATTATTAGTAGGGCAACACAAAGAGTATATCTCGTTTGACAATAATAATGATCTTGGATTTGATTGTATTTACGATATAAAACAAGACAACAATGGCTTACTGTGGGTAGCTGGAGATAAAGGTCTGAGCAGCCTTGATGGGAATTATGTAAGTAGAGCTGATTTAAGTCTATTGTCAGACTATAATATTTTAAATATAAAAAATATTGATGGGCAGATATTTATTATAAATCTAACTTCCGAAGTTGCTGTGATAAGTAACAATAAAGCCTATCCCATAAAAAATAATAATTTTAAAATTAAAGCAACTGACTTTGCTTTTCTTGATGAGGCATTTTTTTTCTTGGATGAAGGGTCTACTAATTATAATCAATCTCTTAAGCAATGTCATTATGATCATTCAGATTTTACAGTTTCAAATTGCAAAATTATCCGTACATGGAGTGAAAAACAAAGGAGCTACAATTTGACTGCTACCAACAATAAGTTATTTTACTCTGAGCAAGATTCGGTTTACTATTTAGAAAATGGAAAAGAAAACTTTGCATTTAACCATAAACCAGTGGAGAGACTAAAATGCAGTAACGATACACTGCTGTCGTATTCCAAAAATGAATACAAATTATGGTCTATCAGTAAAAAAGAGTTTATAGAAGTACAAAAAATAAATAATACTTTTAGAAATATTATCCTAATTGATGATGTATATATTGCTAATCATAACTTTGGAGTTAAGCAAGTCGGAGCTAATAGATTAATGGCAGATTCTGTGCAAGTAAATACAATTTTTAAAGATAGAAATAAGCGGTTATGGATCGGCACAAACAATAAAGGTCTTTTATATGAAAATCAAATATTTGAAGGCATTAAAAGCAAAGAAATTTCACATAAGCAATCAATAGTTACAAAGTACTTTCCTAAACATAAAACATTAGTTAGCATTGACCATAGCTATAAATTAAATAAAGATTTTTTTGATTCAAGAAATGACACCCAACTACAACTAGAGACATTAACGGATATTAAAATCCACTCCTTAATAGATGACGGCACTGTCATATTGAGTTCGAGAGAATTTCCGTTCATCATTGTTGATGAAAAAGTCAATTATCTCAATTTTCCTGATATCGCAATTAAAGACATTGATATTTATAACGACAAAGTTGTCATCTCCGGTAGTTCTGGCACCTCATTACTATCCATTAAGAAATTAATAGAAGAAAATGGGATAAATCATCAATCCTTTATTTCAGGATCTCTATTTGATGGAGATAGAGGTTTTGTATCATGTTTTTTGGATTCAACAAGAATTGTTTTCCAAAATACAAATGGATTATTTCTCTATGATACATCGTTAAAAGAAAAAATAATCTTAGATAGTTTACAGCTTTTTATAGAATTAAAAAAGGGAGAAAACAATAACATCTTTGGGTTATCCAATAAATCAAAACTATACCAAATTGGCTCTTCAGAAATAAAATATATTACTGAATTTGAAAGTAACGGTTTTATAGATTTTGAAATATCCGAAAGTGAAAAGACTTCTGCTTTTGCATTAAGAAATGAAGTAATCATCTACAATAATCAGCTAAATAACCTATTGACAATAAATAAAAATAACTTATTACCACAAGGAGAAATTCTTGATATCGCATTTAACAATGACTCACTATATATTGTAACAGATAACAGTTTAGTATCTCTTAAACTTTCAACAATAATTAACGAGCAACCCAAAGACTCATTACTCATCTCGAGTATAATCATTAATGATAAATTAAGTGATGAAAAATCTTTGAATGAATTATCATATCATGAGAAAAATATAAAAATAAATTTTAGATACATTAACTTTAACAATCTAGAAAAGTATAAACTTTATTACAGATTATCAAAAGATGAAGGCTATAATCAAATAATAAATAACTCCATTTTTTTGTCAAATTTATCAGCTGGAAATTTTAATTTAGAAATAGCTAAAGGCATCAATTCTAAATTTACTAAGACTTTAAAAAGCATTAATGTTACAAAACGAAAGCCTTGGTGGCAAACCATTTGGTTTTATTTAATGACAATATTATGCACATTTTTGATTACTTCTCTAATTATATTTTCGATTCAAAAATATAAAAGAAATCAAGAAAATTTAAAAAACGAATTACGAAAAGAAGTCAACAAATCAAAACAAAAAATTCTTCAAAACCAATTACAACCCCATATAATCGCCAATTACTTAAATCAAATTTCTTCCTCTTCTAAAAATTTAGACTTGGTAGAAAACATAACAGAATTAGGTCAATTTATGCGAAATGTTTTCACTTTTAGTGATAAAGATTTTATCAGTCTTGAAGATGAATTAGAATTCACAAACAATTTTATCAATCTTCAAAAATCAAATATCCATATTATAAATTACAAGGTAATACTTGAAAATTTAAATAAAGAAGAGCTTGTAGATTTTATGGTGCCACCGATGATTATACAACCCATTATTGAAAATATTTTTAAACATGGCTTACCAATCAAAGAATCAATATTATCAATTCAATTAAGCATTGAAGAATTAGAAACTAAAATAAAAATTGAAATATATTCTAATGGAAATAACTTTTCTAAAGAATCTTTTAAATCTGCTATTAATCAAAATTCTGGAGGTCTAGGAGTTGTGCTTAAAAGAATAAAATATTTAGACCAAAATGAAAGCAAAATTTTAGAATTAAAGGATACCAATACCGTTATTTTATATATTAAAAAATAAACTGATGAAATATCTCATCTTAGAAGATGACAAAAAATCTAGTAACCATTTAAAAGAAATGATAAGCTTAGCATTTCCAGATTTTCAATGTATCGGACAATTAGATACTATAGAGGAATTTATAGATAGTATTAGTAAGGTGGAACCAGATTTTGTATGCTTAGATATACAACTCAAACAAGAACTGTCATTAAGGATTTTTGAATTACTGCCTACCTTCAACATACCATTTATATTTACAACTGGATTTGAAAAATATGCCATTCAAGCCTTTAGGTTAAGTGCCGCAGATTACCTTTTAAAACCAATCAAAAAAAACGAATTAATAGATGCAGTAAATAAATTAAGTAATCAAATAACAAGAAATAATTGGTTACAAAAACAAAAAGTTATAACCTCCAATATAAATTCAAACGAAAAAAAATTATTTATCAAAATAAAAGACAACTATGAAGTAGTCGAGATTGATCGAATCGTAAGATTATATGCACAAGGTATGTACAGCCAAATTTATACAGAAGATAATCTAAGTTTTATAACTGCTAAACCATTAAAGCATTTTGAAATTCTTCTTTCAGACTTAGGTTTTATCAGGATAAGCAGAGCAGAAATTATCAACTCAAGCTACATATCAAAAGTTATCAATAAAAGTAATTCAGAACTAATCCTTCAAAATAAATATAAAGCAGTTATTTCTTCAAGAAGGAAAACATATGTTTTAAAAGAAATCGAAAAATTAATTCAATCAAATTAGAAATGTGAGTGATACCTTCAAATTAGTACCACTCACATAAAATAAAATAATTACAATTTATTTTCGACGCAAATTTATCACCGCAAGTCTGTCATCAGCTGGATACCATACGAGTTCATTATTAGACTCCCTAACATATCTATTACCATCTCTGTCAATAAATTCGTTTGGATTTCTTTCATATTGATCATAATATTTCCACCCAGTCTCACCAATTATTTTTGCTCGTAAACCGCTATTGGTTCTTTCTATTTTTACATCAAGATTTAAGCGATGACTTTCCCATATTCCAGTTACTGACGTTTTGTTTGGGTAAATATAGTAACCATTGTTATCATGGCTATATCTTTCATGGTAAGTGCATCCAGAAGAGCATGCGTTTCCGCAAGTGTGTCCGCTATAATTGTGTCCATTGTAATGGTTGTAAGATTCTCTATAAAATGTCAAAGAAGCTCTGCGGTGTCTTTGGGTAAATCTTATCGTGTGATCGTTTATCAGCTTTATTCTATTACCTCTTCTGTCTTCAAATCTTCTGTTTCCGATAGGATAAAATTTTGCCCAACCATCACTAGTTAAGTTCTTTACTTTGATAGAATGGTTGTGAGATTTTACTTTAATTTTTTTGCCATACTTATGATTTAACCATCTTCCATCTAAAGTATGAGAAGCTGAACTAATTAATGGCATCATTGAAAATCCGAGGAAAAGCAGTAAGTATTTCATAGCTAAAATTTTTAACTAAATTATAGCGAATGAATGTTAACATATATTTTAACAAAGTTAAAGGTAGGTTAAAACCAAAAAGAGGCGGCACCAATGATTAGTTTGATGCCGCCTCTTTTATATTTATAGTGGGTATTACCCCTTTAGACTTGAATTTTCAAATAAGTCACAGTCAAAAGTCATTTTTTAATATTTTTCCTTTGAATGTACTTTTCTCAATATTTTCAGAGACAAATAATGTTATTTCTTTAAGATCAGAAAGCACTTTCGTATCTACATTCTTAAACCTAATGCACGACTTCCCACAATTATATTTGTCTAAAATATTTTTAAATTTCTCTAATAAATCATAGTGACAAACATAAAATGACATATGATTTTTCTGATTTCCAAAGGCAAACAAAACTTCTGTATCGTTGCTATAAGTAGGCATTCCATATTGCAAATTTTCGATTAAATTAGGAAATTCTTGCTTTAACATGATCCTTAGTTGCTCTAATCCTGCTTGTCTATCTTTTGGACAATTGGCTATATATTCTTCAATACTATTTGCCTTGATTTTCATTGTCTTCAGGACTAATCTTAGGATAAATGTTGTTATCAAGAGAAACGTCTGCCATTCTTCCTGTAGGGTCTAAGATGATAAATTCTATTTCATCTACATTGTATGGAAGCGGCAATTCATAGACTGGTCTTGTCCATGGCCAATCTTTTGCGATATGATATTCATCAAACATTCCTTCGTCTGCTTTTTCTCCCCGCATAACTGTCAATGGTATGTGATACATTACTTCTCTACCATCTTTTAAAGTTACAAGAGCGTCTATTGGCATCGGGTGTCTTCCATATCGATGTAAAGTCGCTACTGTACCAACTTCTGCACTAGCCAAAGTATCCACACCATAATCCATAAAGTGTGTCGTATTGATAAAATATTCTTTAAACCAATCTAACTCTAATCCACTTTCTTTTTCCATTATTCTTATAAAATCATTTGGATTTGGATGTTTAAATTTCCAAGTGTCATAATAGCTAAGCATTCCTTTATCAAAGGCTTCTTTTCCTATGATGTATTCAATTTGCGAAAGGAAAACAGATCCTTTTGTATAAGAACCAGCTCCATAAGCAGTATTGGTTGTATAATGATCGGCATGTGTTGAAAGCGGTTCTTCCATTCCTGAAAGTGCAAAACCTCCAAAATTTCTGATGCTATTATACATTGGTTCTTTCTGTGGTTCTCCTTCGATAATTCCTTCCTTTTTTAAGTGGTTCATCACTCTTGCTGATGCATACGAGGTAAAGCCTTCATCCATCCATGGATACAATGCTTCGTTAGTTCCTAAGATCATTTGGTACCAACTATGCATCAACTCATGTACTGTGACACCTACTAAACTGGAGAAGCTTCTTTCGCCAGTAATCAAAGTACACATCGGGTATTCCATTCCACCATCACCTCCTTGGATCACAGAATAAACAGGAAAAGGATATGCGCCAAAATGTTCGTTGATATAAGGTAATGCTTTTTCTACTGCACTATGTAGCTTTTCCCAATTCTCTTCTGTGTTTTGATTTTTTTGGTACAAATAGTGGAATGTTACACCTTCTGCTTTTCTAACGAGATGTGTATAATCTGGATCCGCAGCCCAAGCAAAATCAATTACATTTTCTGCTAAGAAATGCCAAGTTCTTTTTTTCTTTAACTTGAATTTTCCTTTCTCTTTGGAGCTATATCCGTAACCAATGTCATTTGCGTTTTGGAGTACGCCACTACCTCCTAAAATGTAATCTTTGTGGATAGTAATTTTTACATCAAAATCTCCCCAGATACCATGAAATTCTCGTCCAACATAAGGATGAGCATGCCATCCTTGGTAGTCGTATTCACATAATCTTGGATACCATTGCGTCATAGAATATCTTATACCCTCTTTACTGTCTCTTCCAGATCTTCTTATTTGAATTGGCACTTGCGCTTCAAAATCCATGACTAGCTCTACTGTTTCTCCGGCTTTTATTGCCATTGGAAGATCAACTTCCAATATTGTTCCTTCTATAATATAGTTACAAGCTTTACCATTTAATGTCAATGAATTCACTTTTTGCCAACCATATTCTTCTGGTTGTAATTTTGAGATTCTATCTCCTACCCTTTTATCAGGATCAGAAACATTCAGTGATTTCTCATCCATCATACTTCCAGGCTGAAAAGCATTAAAGAAAAGATGGTAGAAGATTCTATTTAAATCATCTGGAGAATTGTTGGTGTATTTTATGGTTTGTTTTCCAGTAAATTGATTTGTTTTTACATCAAAATCAATATCCATTTTGTACTTCGCATGTTGTTGCCATCTATCTGCTTGTGCATGATTAACTGAACATAGAGAGAATGTAAAAAGTGATAAGAATATCCACTTCATAATTATCGTAATTTAAATTTTTCAATTTGTGAATTCCAAAGATAATATATCAATCCGATTATTGCAGCGAAGGATATTAAGCCGCAGTAGTATATTTTCTTTTTCTAAAATAAAAATAGCCTATCGCAAATAACCAGATTAATAATATAGGAATCACCAAGTTTATCATTTGCCACTTAGTCGCTTCTTGTGCTGTTTTAACTTTATCGAGCATTCTTAGTTTGTAATCCTTGGCTCGTGCTTCTAAAAGTCCATAATCATCGACCAAGTATTCTACTATGTTTACTATAAATGATTTGTTCCCACCATACACTTTTTGTTCCCATTTATTGAATCCGATTGGACTAATCTGGCTTGTGTTTGGATTGAATAAGTTTTTAATAAAATCGGCATCAGAAACTACTACTTGTTTAGTGTTCACACTGGTAGGTTTAAATTCAGAACCAATCTTCTCTAATGCATCTTGTTGTTGTTCTGACAATCTATTTTTAAAGTATGAATCAAATTCGCCTTCGAGCAATACAGCAATTGGTTGACTTCCTTTATTAAACTTAGACGGATCTGGAGCCAATCTTAATATGTCAAAATTTATTCTAAAGGGATATACTTGGAATCGACTATAGTCAGAAGAGGACAACAATATTGTCTGTTCTATGCCAAGTTCTGTATCAATAGTTTCAATTGTAGAAGGAAATTTAAAGTTAACTCTATCGATACCGTTTACGATAGGGTGACTGATCTTAGAAGCAGATAACGGATGATAATACCATGGAAATAATTCAGTTTGTGCTTTTCCTCCTTGCATTCCGATCACCTGCGGGATTTGTGAACATTCTAAATCTAAAATCAAATTTTTCTTAATTCTCACACCATATTTAAAAAGCATATCATCTAGACCATGTTCGATAGGTTTTGGCACATAAAAATCTTTGCCATTAATACTGTCGAGATTAACTTCAAAACTTTCTATTAACCAAGCTACCTTTCCTCCATTCATAATATACTGGTCAATGACCAACTGTATTTTGTCTGAAATTTTTGTTTTTGGCGCAGCGATAATTAATACATCTGCCTCTTGATCTAATTGATAAATACTATCCAGATAAATCCTACCGGTATTATAAAAGTCTTTTAACTCTTTTTCAAGCGATGCTGTTACGGACTCACCCAATTCTCCATGACCAGCTGCAAAAACTACGTTTGGTTTTTTTTTGGAAGTTAACTTACTTAATGCATTACCAAATTTATATTCCAGTAGATTAATGCTATTATTCAAAACTACATCTTGATCTTGATTCATGGTTTGCGGCTCAAGAAGATTCACCACGTTTTCTCTTCCTGCGTAATTTATAATTGCATAAGGGTAAATCAATTTTTCTGTGCGTTGATTCCCATCTCGCACCATTAAGTTAATAGGGGTAATACCCTTTTCACTTAATCCTTGTCTTCTTTCATTTATTTGCTCAATTGATCCTTCGCTAGGATCTTCTAACTTATATTCAATGTATGGATTCTCAGACCTAAACTGATCCAATCTTTCTAATGTAGCTGCCTTTAATCTTTTAAATCCCGCTGGGAATTCTCCATCTAGTAAAACCCTAATGTATACCACTTCGTCAATAGACTTTACCAGATCCATAGTCGAATCCGATAAGGTAAATCTATTTTCTTCCGTAAGGTCTGCGAATCCATTAAAATATTGCGCCGCTACATTTACTAAAATCAGTAATGCAACGACCAATCCTGTGCTAAATAAATAATTGTTTCTTTGACTACTCATTACCATCTTCTTTTTGATAAGACTACATTTGTCAGCCATATAAATAAAGTAATCATCGATACAAAATAGATCACATCTCTAGAATCAATCTTTCCTTTGCTTATAGATTGATAGTGATTATATGCACCGATCTTTTGTACAATATCATCTGTCTTTCCAAAAAATATTGACATATCACTTATGTACTCAAATGCCCAATGAATAAAAAAACAAAGGAAGGATCCCAATAAAAAAGCGACGATCTGATTACGACTTAAGCTCGAACAAAACAAACCAATCGATACAAATATTCCTGCCAAAAAAAACAGTCCAATGTAAGATCCTATAGTCGCACCAATATCTAAATTACCTTTGGGAGAACCCAATTGATAAACAGAATAGAAATATATCAATGTAGGAATTAACGCAAAGCATACTAAAGTAAAATTGGCGAAAAACTTTCCTAATATTATCTGGATATCGGTCAATGGTTTTGTAGTTAATAACTCTATCGTCCCAAACTGATATTCTTCTGAAAAAGAACGCATCGTTACTGCTGGAATCAAAAACATCAAGACCATCGGAGCAATGCTAAACAACTGATCTAATCCTGCATAATTGTAAGTTAATATGCTCGTATCCTTAAATACCCAAAGGAATAAACCGAGTATCAATAAAAATAAAGTCAATACAACATATGCGATCAACGAACTAAAAAATGATTGTAATTCTTTCCAATAAATTGCGCCCATAATTAAGATTCAATTTTTGTGATGGATTGGAAAATTGATGATACCGATGATGATTCTTCTTGCATCATTAACAACTTATTTTTTTGAGCAACTGCCAAATCAAATACATTTTCTCTGATGTCAGTATTGGTATCACAAAACAAGAAAAATTTATTCCCATTTTGTTCTACTCGTGAAACTGATGCGATATTTTTCAATAAGCTTAGATCAATATTATGTTTAAAAATAACGCTGATTTTTTTCTCTCCATTTATTGTCGAAGAAATATTTTCGATCGCATCATCTGCAACTAATTCTCCATTTCTTAAAATGATTAATCTACTACACAATGCTTCTACCTGATCCATGATATGCGAAGAAAAAATCACGAGTTTTTCTTTAGCTATATTTCTTATTAACGCACGGATTTCTACCATCTGATTTGGGTCCAATCCAGAGGTTGGCTCATCTAAGATCAAGACTTCTGGATCATTCATCAGAGCTTGCGCGATGCCAACCCTTTGGCGGTATCCTTTAGATAAAAACTCAATTTTCTTGTTGGCTTCTGGACTTAGTCCTGTTTGTTCTATAAGTTCTTCTATTCTAGATTTTGGATTGGGGACATTAAATACCTTAGCGATAAAAGCAAGGTATTCTCGTACATACATTTCTCTGTATAATGGATTATGCTCAGGTAAATAACCTATCTTTTTTCTGATCTCTAAAGAGTCTGTATTAACATCATACCCACATACCGTTGCCTCACCTTCTGTAGCTGGCAAAAAGCAAGTAAGTATTTTCATCAGTGTAGTTTTACCTGCACCATTGGGACCAAGTAATCCTACAATTTCACCTTTCTGAGCTGAGAAATGTATACTATTTAGTGCTTTTTGGGCACCATACATTTTTGATATTCCTTTTACTTCAATAGACATTAATTATTCTTGTTTACTTTCGAATACATCAACCCATTTGTCGAGATTCCATGCATTTTCTATCGTATATTCTCCGATGCTTAAACGTCGCAATTCTGTTAAATATGCGCCAACATCAAGTTTTTGTCCGACATCATGCGCAAATGATCTAATATATGTTCCTTTGCTGCATTCTACACAAAAGTAAGCATATGGTAATTCAATTTTTGGAATTTGGATGTCGTAAAAAGTTATTTTTCTTGATTTTAATTCTTTGACGATTCCTTTTCTTGCCCATTTGTAAGACGCTTTCCCATTAATCTTTAATGCAGAAAAGTTGGGAGGAAGCTGATCAATTTCTCCTTTGAACGAGTAACATGCATCTAATACTTGCGATTGACTTAAATGCGCAGTGTCTTTTATATTCTCTTCTTCAAATTCAGCATCATAGCTTGGAGTTGTGGCACCAAGCTTTATGCATCCACTATATTTTTTTACTTGATTTTGAAAAGTCTCAATTTGCTTAGTTGCCTTTCCAGTACAAAGTATCAACAATCCAGTTGCCAATGGATCTAATGTTCCTGCGTGACCAACTTTAATTTTTTTTACTTGTAGATGATTTTTTAATCTATATCGGATCTTATTGACCACATCAAAGCTTGTCCAACCTATTGGTTTGTCAATCATGATCATTGCGCCAGCTTGGTAATCTATTGATAATGGATCATCTGTAGGTTTTACAATAATCATAAAACAAAATTTGCAATCATTATCCATCCAAAAACAGCAAAGCAGTAATACGCAAAATATTTTAATCCATGATTATTTACAATACCTATCATAAATTTACATGCAAATAATCCTGAAAAAAAAGCCGCTAAAAACCCCACAGTTGCATAGCCAGCGGAAGGTACATTCTCAAAAAAAGAACCATCCAATAAGTCTTTAGCAATTTTTCCAAATATCAATGGGACTACCATTAAAAAGCTAAATCGTGCTGCTTTTGTTCTATCCACTCCGAGTATTAATGCTGTTGAAATCGTCGCTCCTGATCGAGAGATACCTGGTAAAATTGCTATCGCTTGAGCAATTCCAATTGTAATCGCACTAAACACCCCAACTGGTTTTTTACCGTTAAAACTTCTATCTGCAAACAATAACAATAGTCCAGTAATCAATAACATAAAACCTATTAATAAAAGATTTCTAGAAAATAATCCTTCGATAAAATCTTCCATGGTTAGACCTACTATTACTGCAGGAATCATACTTAAAATGATGTATAATATAAAATTGCGTTGTTGTTTTCCATCAGATTTAAAACAATTGAAAATAATCTCAAAAATGTCTTTTCTAAAGACAACAATGGTAGCAAGAGCAGTGGCGAAATGCAGTAAGACTGTGGTAAATAGACTTTGCTCTGCGATACTATCATCGTTTAATAAAGCTTTTGCAATTTCTAAATGTCCACTGCTACTTACTGGCAAAAACTCAGTCAGTCCTTGGACAATGCCAAGCACAAATGCTTCAACAATGTCTAACATGTTTTACTTTTTGAAAATAGCAAAAAACTGAATCCCCAAACCAACTAAAATTACAAACGGAGCCAACACAGTTCTTCTAAAAGAATAGATGAGACTTTCGTCCCAAACATCTGGGCTTGGCATATGACCGCCCATCATTAAAAACATGCCAATAATGATTAATCCGATCCCAGCAAGCATCAAAGTATAATTCTGCTTCCCAAAAATTACTGGCTCTTGAGTCAGCGAAGAAGTTCTAGATGCTCTAGCGGTTTTATTTTGCGTATTTGCATTAGCTGACTTTTTGGTAATCGCTTCTACTTCGGCAGATAATTTTTTGTTCTTCTTAGACTTAGACATGTAAATTATATTTAAGGTGTAAAAATATAAAAAGAACCGCTTATATAGACAAATACTCTACAGAATCAATCATTTATTAGATTTCTGTTACAGATTTAGACGAGAATAGAATCATTTTTGATTGGAATGTGATAAAAATTAATTTTTTAGTATAAGCAGATATTTGGAATGCAATCGATTCCCCATTATTTTATCATTAAAATATTCATAAAAGCATGAATTTCCATTCTTTCATAAAAAGAAAATTTTAGTTTTAATGTCAGTAAAAAATACTATGAACAAGATTAACAAATTCATATTCCTAATACTATTTTTCTTACTTAGTCAAAGTGTTCATGCCCAAATAACATTAAAAAATCCATCATTTGAAGATGAACCAGCAGACGCAACAGTGCCAATGGGTTGGTTGCCTTGTGAACGAGGTTCGACGCCAGACATTCTTCCTGGATTCTGGGGAGTATACGAGGAAGCCTCAGAAGGAGAAACTTTTGTAGGATTAATATCAAGAGAAAATGGAACCTGGGAGAGTATCGGACAGCGGTTTTCCCAAATATTAGAAACTGAAATGTGCTACAAAATGAGTGTAGACCTTTCCAAATCTGAAAATTATACAGGATATGACAATCCATTAAAATTGAGGATCTGGATAGGGAATGGAAAATGCGATAAAGATCAATTAATTTTCGAAAGCCCTTTGATTGACAATTCTGATTGGAAGACATTTGATTTTGAATTTATTCCCGAATCAAGGTCAAAGTATATCATATTAGAAGCTTTCCATTCCGAAGGAAAATTTAGCTATAAAGGGAACATACTTATTGATAATGTCTCAAACTTAAAGGTTTGTTCAAAAGCATAATGAGAAAAATTACCATCTTATTTGTTTCGCTATTTTTTATAAGTGCCTGTATCACAAGAAAAAACATAGATTCTATTATTGTTATGAATAAAAATATTGACATTCAAGGACATAGAGGTTGTAGGGGTTTATACCCTGAAAATACGATTCCGGGTATGATCCATGCATTGGATCTAGGCGTTCACACTTTAGAGATGGACGTAGTTGTTTCTAGCGATTATCAAGTTATAGTATCTCATGATCCATTTTTATCACACCACTTTTGTAGTGATTTAAAAGGCGAAAGGATTGATGAAAAGGTCGAAAAAAATTACAATATTTTTAGGCTTACAGCCAAAGAATTAGCATCATATGATACTGGACTGCTATTCCATGAAAAATATCCAGCGCAAAAAAAGATGGCAACACATAAACCAACTTTAAAAAATCTTGTCACTGTAGTAGAAGCATATGTAGCAGACAATAACTTATTGAAACCTAACTATAATATCGAGATAAAAAGGGTCAAAGAAAATGACAATATCTTCCATCCTGAATATAAAAAATTTACAGATTTGACACTCGAAACCATCGCATCATTGGGTATTAAAGACAGAACTACTGTACAGTGTTTTGACATTGAAGTATTGCAATATATGGAAGAAAAATATCCAGATTGGTCTCAAGTGTATTTAATAGAAAACCTTAAATCAATAGAAAAAAATCTCGAAAGATTAGGACATATTCCTGAAATTTACTCGCCCTACTACAAATTAGTAAATGCAAAAATGGTAGCGTATTGTAGAAGCAACAATATGAAATTAATCCCGTGGACAGTGAATGAAAAAAAAGATATGATCAAGATGATGGAATTGGGTGTTGATGGCATTATCACTGACTATCCAAACATACTAATTGAGCTAGTAAACGATTTAAAGTAAACATTTTAAAATTATTAATTATCCTTGGTCGACTAATATCGGTACATTTCTCGTGAATATAGTTTCAAAAGAGGTGGTGGTATTTGTGCCTTCTACGCCATCTATCGTATGTACTCTTTCGTATATTAAATCCCTTAAGTGACGATTGTTTTTAGCATAAATCTTTACCAAAATTGCATATCTACCCATGATATTCACGCACTCTACAATCTCTGGAATTTTCTTTAATTCGTCTTCTACCTGTCTATGATGTTTAGAATCTGTTATCATAATCTGAGTATAGGCAGAAGTTTCATAGCCTAATTTCCAAGGATCTAAGTGAATCGTAGCGTTTTTTATGATGCCCTTTTCGCTGAGTTTCTTCAATCTTTGATGGATCAAGGTATTAGAGACTTTGAGTTTTTTTGCCAATTTAACAAACGGAATTCTAGCATCAGATGTCAATTCTTTCATAATTCTGACATCTATATAATCAACTTGATTTTCAGACATATCTTTTTATTCTATAATTTTAAATATTGACACAATTATAGTTAATTTATTTAAATATTGACGCTGTAGTGTGTTTTTTAAAACATATTTGTGTCTTATTCCTTTATTTTGTGTCATAAATAAAAATTGTGAAGCATGAATATCGGATCTATTTTATCAGTAAGTTTAATTCTTTTTACAGTGATAGACATCATTGGATCATTACCAGTGATTATTAACATGAAAAAAGAAGGCGTTGAAATCAAGCCAGGGATAGCAACTGCGACGGCGGCATTGATTATGTTGTTGTTTCTTTTTTTTGGAGCTGCTGTATTAAAGATTTTTGGTGTAGAGGTAGCCTCTTTCGCGTTAGCGGGATCATTGATCATCTTTTTTATTGGATTAGAGATGGTTTTAGGGATTAGATTTTTTAGGGATAAACACGAAGAAGGTGGTTCTGGAAGTATAGTCCCGATTGCTTTTCCTCTTTTGGCAGGAGCTGGAACATTGACAACTATTTTGTCACTTAAAGCAGAACACGATAGTGTAAATATATTTGTAGGGATAGTACTAAACTTATTGTTTGTTTATATCATCCTTAAATCTTCTGATTGGCTTTCAAAGAAAATGTCAGATCAATTTGTTTCAACATTGAGAAAAGTATTTGGCATCATCCTAATCGCTATTGCCTTCCAAATGGTAAGGGCATACATTTAACAACAATTTTAAGTAAGGATATTTATTAAAAATCAGTTGGTTTACACCAACTGATTTTTTTTTGCTTTTAACTGTTTTTCAAAAAATGCATTTAGATTAAATCTTATATTTTATTAGTAGCATCAATCCGAGTAATCCTAGAATACAAACTATACGATGGATTAAAAACAAAACTCATCAATAGCTTTGTCCAACTCTCATGATAGATCAGTGTATCATAAAATTCTGGTGCCATAGCCCTGAGCTTTGGTAATCTGTTCCAAGGAATCGAAGGAAAATCATGGTGTTCATTGTGATAGCCTACATTCATAGAAACATAGTTTAATGGACCATAATAACTATAAGTTTCTTGATTTTCATCCAATGTAAAATGCTCCTGTATCCAACGAGCACCTACAGGATGTAATCCCAATCCGAAAATCATTGACCCCAATAAATATACTATTGCATTTAAGCCAAAAAAGTAAATAACCAATGCATCGACTGCTAAAACAACAAATAGATTTATGATTACCCAAATATTGAAAGTCTTCACTTTCTTAGTCGACATACTTCTTGAAATCTGTAAAATTGGAAATAAAAACATCCAAATCGCTTTTCTCCAAGAAGAATTTTTAACCAACTTCGCTTCCCACTCCAAAGGTAAATCGCCATCAAAATCAAAATCTCCCATGTGCGCGTGGTGCTTTAAATGGTAAATCCTAAATGCCAATGCGCCAGGAAAAGTATTGCTTAAGTCAGCTACCACTCCAGAAACTTTGTTTAAAAATCTAGATTTAAAAATCAAATTATGGGTTGCTTCATGAATGATTACATACATGCAATGGCTTGCAAAAGCTCCAATACCATATGCAAGCAGTAAGGCTAGCCACCAATAAGACAATCCCATATTTCCGACATAATACGCTACTCCAAATTGCAATAAAGACAAACACAATAACACCATCGCCGTCCAAGGATTTCTGCCAATGAGCGAAGTTACCTCAGGGTGCGCTTTCAAAATAGCCTTACACCTCGACTTATGCGGTTCATCTTCCGCTGAAGTAAAATAACTGGGAATGCTAAAGTCTGACATAAAATTGGATTTGTCTTGTATCTAAAAAATGAACTTTGAGTAAATTTATGCTTTTATGTGACCATTTTTTGAATACTCATTCATTTATTCTCAAAATCAAGCCATTAGTAAGTGCCAATATTACCAGATTCCGATTATCGTCCTCCATTTTATCTAAGAAATGGACACCTTAATACCAATTACGCATATTTTCGAAGGAAAATAAAACCAGCTGATTACAGTAGAGTTAGAATTAATACACCAGATGCCGACTTTATCGATATTGATACATTATTTGACAATAATAAAAAATGTATCATCCTATGTCATGGCTTAGAAGGCAGTTCAAGTTCTCAATATATAATTGGAACAGCTAAACTTGCTGCTAAAATGGGTTGGGATGTAATTGCGCTAAACTATCGTGGATGTAGTGGTGAGATAAATAAAACTTCTCGTTTATATCATAGCGGATTTACAGAAGATTTAGAATTGGTAATTTCGAAATATGAAAATATTTATGACTCTATTTCTTTAGTAGGTTTTAGTCTCGGAGGGAATATTGTTCTTAAATATATGGGCAATTCTGTAGTATCTAATAAAATCCATAAGGCTGGAGCGATATCTGTTCCTACTGATTTGTCGATTTGTGCACAAGAGATGAAGAAGTTTAAAAACATCGCTTACACTAAGAATTTTATTAATTCTCTAAACATAAAAATAAGGCAAAAACACAAACAATTTCCTGATTTAATTGACCTATCTCATATACCAAAAATAAAATCAGTTTGGGATTATGATGAATATTATACCTCACAATTACACGGTTTTGATGGAGCTGAAGATTATTATGCAAAGTGTGGATCTAGACAATTTTTACACAAAATCGACAAACCAACATTAATCATTAATGCACTCGATGATCCCTTCTTTCCAATAGAAAATACACCTTTTGATGAAGCAAATGAAAACCCTAACTTGTTTTTACAAACTACTAAATATGGCGGACATGTAGGATTCAGTATGCCCAAACATAAAAATTACTGGTGTGAAACCAAAATGATGCATTTTCTTAATAGCTAATAAATGCTAACTCAGCAATCATAAGCCCAAACTTATTACCTTTGCGTAAATTTTTTTCTCATGATTTTAAGAACTTTAGTTCTAGTATTCTTTATCGTTTCATTATGTAGTTGTCAATCAGATGAAGACAAACTCTGGCTAATGGAAACAACGGAGATATTTAAAGCCGTTAATGAAACAGAACACGAGGTTCATAGTGAATTAACCTACAAGGATGCAAAATTGTATAATGCAGAAGGTCTATTGAGCGAGCAATGGTATTACAATAAGCAAGGACAAGTGACCACTGTTGAGAAATTTGACTATAAGAAAGGAGCATCGACAGCAGATAAATCTAATTTTTATAGTATTTCTGATAGTTTGTTGAGTTATTACACATTCGAGTATAACGACAAAAAAGAAAAAATATCAAGTTATGCCTACGATGCATCCAATGACGATTTGTTACGAATAGAAAATTACTATTACGATGAAAACGGCAATCGTACAAAGAGAGAAATAAAATCCAACGACCAAAAACTACAAGCTACATATAGATTTACTTTTGATGGAGATGGAAATGAAAGTTCTTTTGAAGTTTTTGATCCAACAGATAAGTCACTATATCGAGAAACCTATTCTATTACTAAAGAAGATATAGAAGGTCGCTGGACTGAAATGTGGTCTTTCCAAGATACCGTTCCAGTAAATGTAAAAAAGAGAATATTTAGAAAATTCACCCCAGAAAAAAGATAAAAAGAATGAATTTTAAGCACCAAGAAGTAGAAGCCAAGTGGAGAAAATACTGGGTGGATAATCAGACGTATAAAGTCTCAAACAATACAGATAAACCAAAATTTTACGTTTTAGATATGTTTCCGTACCCTTCTGGAGCTGGTCTTCATGTGGGACATCCATTGGGGTATATTGCATCAGATATTTACGCAAGATTCAAAAAGATGAAAGGATTTAATGTCTTGCATCCGATGGGTTATGATTCTTTTGGATTGCCAGCAGAACAATATGCGATCCAAACTGGTGTGCATCCTGCTGTATCTACTGCAGAAAATGTGGAAGTTTACAGATCCCAACTGGATAACCTAGGATTTAATTTTGATTGGTCTAGAGAGATTCAGACTAGTGACCCTAAATACTACAAATGGACACAATGGATTTTTATACAATTATACAATCATTGCTACAGTGTAAATGACCAAAAAGCAATTTCTATAGATTCATTATCTGATTATTTTGACACTAATGGTTCAAAAAATTGCCCGGCATATGGAGAATTAGAAAGCGAATTTACAGCAGAAGAATGGAAGGCAAAATCTGAACTAGAAAAAGCAGACATCTTAATGAATTTTAGGCTTGCATACCGAAAAGTAGGCTATGTAAACTGGTGCGAAGAATTAGGAACTGTACTTGCCAATGACGAAGTAAAAGATGGTTTGTCAGAGAGAGGAGGTTACCCTGTAGAGAAAAAAGCCATGAAGCAATGGTCACTGAGGATTACCGCATACGCAGAGCGAATGTTGAATTCGTTAGATAAATTAGAATGGTCAGACGCATTAAAAACAATGCAGAGAAATTGGATCGGAAGATCTGAAGGCGCACAATTGTTTTTTCAAATGGTAGATCATCCAGAAAAAATCGAAGTATTTACCACAAGGCCAGATACAGTTTTCGGAGCCACATTTATGGTATTGGCACCAGAACATGACTGGGTGAAACAAATTACTACTGAGACACAAACAAAAGAAGTCGAAGACTATTTAAAATATGTAGGTGCAAGATCAGAAGTGGAAAGAATGGCTGAGACAAAAACTGTCACTGGTGCTTTTACTGGTGCCTACGCCATTAATCCATTTACCAATAAACAAATACCAATTTGGATTAGCGAGTATGTACTAAAAGATTACGGAACAGGAGCTATCATGGCAGTACCAAGCGATGATGATAGAGACAATAGATTCGCCAAAAAATTTGGAATAGAGATCATTGATGTAGTTGATAAATCTGATTACCCTGGAGCTACGCTTTCTGATAAACTTGGCAAAATTATCAATTCGGATTTCCTCAATGGAATGGAAGTTAAGGATGCCATTACTGCCGCAATCCAAAAAGCTGAGGAATTAAATATTGGAACAGGAAGAATAAATTACAGACTAAGAGACGCAAACTATAGCAGACAAAGATATTGGGGTGAACCATTTCCAATCTCTTATGATACTGAAGGAAAAGTGGTTACGACAGATATTGAAAAACTGCCTGTAACCTTACCTGAGCTGGATGATTTTAAACCTGCATCAGGTGGAAAATCTCCATTGGCAAGAGCTGAAGATTGGGTCAGCGAAGGAGGGTTAACCAAGGAAACGGATACTATGCCTGGATTCGCAGGTAGTAGTTGGTATTTTTTGAGATACATGGATGCACACAATGACGAAGCATTCGCTGGGAAAGAAGCCATCGATTATTGGCAAGATGTGGACCTTTATGTAGGAGGGACAGAACATGCTGTTGGACACTTAATGTATTCCAGGTTTTGGCATAAGTTTCTTTATGACTTAGGTTATGTCCCGACTAAAGAGCCATTTAAAAAATTGATCAATCAAGGAATGATCCAAGGTGTGATCGAATACATTTACCTACAAAAAGAAAAGGTAGATGGCAACGCAAAATTCCTTTGCTCTGGTCTAGTCACCCATGATGGCAATGAAGAAAACTATACTAAAATCCCTATCCACATAGATTATGTAACCAATTATGGTGCAAAAGATTCTTATATAAATCTTGACGGAATTAAGAAATTTATAGATTGGAGACCTGAATTTGCAAATGCCATTTTTGAATGTTCAAAAGGAATTTATCAAAGCGGAAAATTTACCCCTAAGGATGGTTCTACAGATAGTAGATTAGTAACCGTATCAGAAACGGGTAAAATGTCAAAACGATATTTTAATGTTGTAAATCCTGATGATATCGTCCATAAATATGGTGCCGACTGCTTCAGAATGTATGAAATGTTCTTAGGACCTATTGAACAATCTAAACCGTGGGATACACAAGGAATAGAAGGAATCTCGAAATTTATCCGAAAATTATGGTCTTTGTTTTATACTGATGATGCACAATACATAGTCACAGACGACCCAGCAAATAAAGAAGCTCATAAGGCATTAAATAAATTGGTTCAAAAAGTAGAAAAAGACATTCTTGACTTCTCAATGAATACAGCAATAAGTGCATTTATGGTAGCTGTCAACGAATTAAAAAAACTAAAGTGTCATAGCAAAGAAATCTTGCAACCATTGGTCAAAACGTTAGCGCCTTTCGCGCCGTTTATTACAGAAGAACTATGGGAAGCATTGGGCAATAATACCTCTGTACATTTAACAGATTATCCAGCTGTAGAAGAAAAATACTTAAAAGAAGACAGTTTTACTTATCCAGTTTGTATCAACGGTAAAAAGCGTGCAAGTCTAACTATAGGTAGCGATGCAGACAAAGACACCATTGAAAAAGCAGCAATGGAACTAGACGAGATGCAAAAGTGGTTTGAAGAAAAACAACCAATTAAAACGATTATTGTGCCACAAAAAATGATCAATTTCGTTGTAAAGTAAAAGAATGAAATAAATGAGGAAGCTAATACTTGCTATGATAAGCATATTGTGCTGGATACCCAGTACAATGTTGGCTTTTCAGGTTTCCTCTTGCCAGATTCCCGTCATTAATGAGTTTGCCAACCCTAGCTTTGAAGGTATAGATATCAAGTGGATAGATTTTAATACTGCTGCTGAAAGTTGGGAAATAGAATTAATATTAAATGGCGAAAATCCCACTGGTATTCCCAGTTTTGCAAATATCCAAACCACAAATTTTAGCTTTACAGGATTAAATCCTGCTACGGAATATCAGATTTATATCCGAGCAAAATGCATCACTGGTTTTAGCGAATGGAATGGTCCTTATAACTTTATCACGAATTTTGATGAATCTAATAATTGCGGATTATCATTTCCAATTGGTGATGACAACTGCCCTAGCGGCAATAAATTTATTTACCAAAATAAAAATGCTGGAAACCTAGGCGTCGATTTATTTATAGAAGAAATCCTTGTTACGATAGCCCACACCTGGCCTGCGGACTTAAAATTGTCTTTAGTATCTCCGGCTGGAAAAGAAATCAATCTAATTTCAAATCTAGGTATCAACAGTCAAAACCTAGGTGATCCATTGGAATCCTGTGGACGATCACTAATATTTTCTGACCGATCTTGCACCCCAGTATCCAAGGCTACTTTTCCAATCATAGGCGCATACAAACCACAAACCCCAATCAAAGATCTATACGATCAAAGTCAAGGGTTAGGCAATTGGACATTGGTAGTATGCGACAGAGCTGACGGAGACCTAGGTACGCTGCTACAATTTGACATTAAGTTCAGCGCAGCAACCTGTTTCCCACCGACAAATATTAAGGTAGCAAATATTGCAGGTGATTATGTAGATTTCACTTGGGAAAACACCAGTTGTCAGGAACTAGAAATCATCTATGGCGAAGCTGGATTTAATCCATCCGATGGAGAAATCACTTATGTCAGTTGTGGCGAACTGTATACTAGAATTACTGATTTAAACCCTGACTCACATTACGAATTTTACTTTAATACCATTTGTCAAAATATAGAATTTGGGGCACTTTGTAGTATAGATGCCATGACAGATTGTGCCAATCCAACTTTGATTAGCTCTTTTGACGGATTACAAAACTGTGCCGAATCTTGTGTTGAAAATTGCTTTATCGATTCTAATATTTGGATAAATTCTTCAGAAGACGATTTTGATTGGTTGGTAAATTCTGGTTCGACAAATACTTTTTTTACAGGTCCAGAAGATGATGTCAAAGGAGGTGGTACATACCTATATTTAGATAGTCCAGAAAACACCTGCGGAAGACAACTCAGCGCACACTTAATTTCCAATTGCATAAATATTAAAAGTAATCCTAGTGGTTGTGACCTTAGCTTTAGCTATTACATGTACGGCGTCGACGTTCAAAGTTTATCGTTAGAAATAAGCATTGATGATGGAGAGACATTTACTGAATTATGGAGTACAATAGGTAATCAAGGTAGGAACTGGGAATCCGCAATAATTGACCTCAATTCATATGATGGACTAGTGGGTAGTTTTAGATTTATAGGTATATCAGGTGAAGGTGCTTTTGGTGATATTGCCATTGATGAAATCAAATTTTTTAAATCAACTATCTCCCAAAATGGATCTAAAATTTATATAGATAATGATGGTGATGGCTTTGGAGTAGAAGAAGGTGCATTAGAATTTTGTGCTTCCGAAATTCCGATTGGGTACACCGATAATAATCTAGATTGCAACGACAATGATCCACTGATAAATCCTGAAGCGATGGAACGGCCTTGTAACTTAAAAGACGATAATTGTAACATCTTTATCGATGAGGCTACTACAAATAGTCTTGACTATGAGTTACTAAATGTAAGTAATACTAACTGCAAAGGAACCGCGACTGGTAATATAGAAATTGTAGCCCATTCTGGAGAAGAACCTTATTTTTATCAATGGAGCAATGGCAATATTGGCTCAACTAATTTTGGGCTAGAAACTGGAGTTTATCAATGTACCATCCAAGATGGAAATGGTTGTTTTTTAGTTACTGACTTTATCCCTGTTGGGGTAAATCAGACATTGGTGTATGCAATAAGCGATGCGGTAGATACAAGCTGTAAAGGCATCGATGATGGACATATAACTTTACAAATACAAGGAGGGATCCAACCTTACTCTTTTCTATGGAGCAACGGCAATACAAATCAAAACTTAGTCAATATTCCAGCAGAAACATACACACTTACCGTTACTGATGGAATCGGTTGCGAGTTAGTAACTGATCCAATATTAATTAGAAATAATAAAACATTAAGTACAGGAGTAATTGCAAAAAAAGATACAAGATGTAATAACTCCAGTGATGGAGAAATAAGGGTAAATACTTCTGGAGGTACAGGCAATTACACCTACCTATGGAACAACGGTGAAACTTCCGACAGAATAGAAAACCTACCAGTCGGTCACTATAGCTATACCGTTTCAGATCAGGACGGATGCTTTGAAGTTAATGACTCAATTTTCATTGCAGAACCAGAAGAAATATCAATTCAAATCGATGTAATAGAATCAAACATATGTGCTGATGATCAAACTGGAAAAATAGGAACAACGCCGATGGGCGGCAATCCTCCGTATACATTTTTATGGTCTAATGGTGCATTTGCAGACGATATCATCAATCTCAAAAACGGCATATACAACCTTACCGTTGCCGACTTTAACAGTTGTATAAAAGTATTAGAAAATATTGAAATTTCTAGTCCAGAAAAGATTGAGATTAGCTTAGATAATATAAATCCTGAAACCTGCAAAACGGGTTTGGACGGAAGTATAAAGTTAGCTATTCAAGGTGGAAGTGGAAACTATATCTACAATTGGAGTCAAAGTGGTCTTGACACAGAAGAGGTTTCGGATTTACAAAGTGGAATTTATAGTGTAACAGTTATAGATGATTTAGGTTGTAAAAGTAGGATGTCTAATATTGAAGTACCAGAGAATAATATCTCACTAGATATTAACCTAGAGATCATCAACAATATAGATTGCAATACAGGAACAGGAGGCGCCATAGCTACATCTATAAATACAGGTACACCGAGTTATGACCTCAATTGGTCACATGGGTATCAGACATTGATTAACACAAATACCGATACCATAACTAACTTAAGCGAAGGATCATATACCGTTAGCGTTACTGACAATCTTGGTTGCATTGGTGTTTCTGATCCAATCGTATTTTCCGTAGGGCTTACACCAAGTTTTGAGTTTGACATCACAGAAAATGTATGTCATAATGAATCAAGTGCCGCTATTAACACAACTGTCTTAACTGGTGACGGACCATTTACCTATTTGTGGAGTAATGGAGATACCACTCAGAATATTAAGGACTTGATAGATGGTGAATATCAAGTAACAATTACAGATGGCAATAGCTGTGATTTTATCAGTCAAACTTTTTTGTTGTGGGCACCTGTATTAATCGAAATTACAGAGGAGATCATACCTGCAAGCCCAGGTGAAAGTGATGGAGAAATAACATTAACGCTAACTGGTGGAATACCGCCTTATACATTAAGTTTTAATGAAATAAATGAGACAGGACTTTCATTTACTATCCCTGCCTTGAGTGCCAGTACATATTTTTATAGTATTACAGATCAAAATAATTGTATCATCAATACTAATTTTGAAATACCTATTATAAGTAACATTGGAGAATTAAATAATAAATCTATAAAGATTTTTCCAAATCCAACGGAAGGAATTTTTAACATATTAGGTTTAGAAAATGAAGATTATTCTATTAATGTCTATAATCTCAAAGGAGAAGAAATGCCATTTGAAATGCTAACAGGACACTCAATAAAATTAGACAAATTTCCACAAGGATTGTATATCCTTAATATCTCCAATTCCGAAAATAGTTTTAGTACAAAACTCTTTGTAAAATAATTGAAAAATAGGCGTTGGATTAAATCCTTTGATGGTGTATTTTCTCATGAACATTTAATGAAGCTGCAATCGCAGTAATCGTAGGTCCAATAAAAAACCCCAATATTGGAACAGCCAACAAACCTATAAATATCATTCCGTTTCCGATCGCAATGCCTCTATTTCTTTTTACAAAATTTCTACTCTCTTTTACATTAAAATGTCGCTCCATATAAAAATCCATACTTCCAAATCCAGCATAATAAGCTTGGATAATGAATATTAAAGGTGTCGTAAACAGCGCTGCTCCTGGAAATAGACTTATGATCAATAATATCAAGGTCAATATTAGCTCTCTAGATAGATTACTGAGTGCTAAACGCAATCCACGCACCGTACTTTTTATGGTTGAGGATAGGGAGAATTTTGGGTTACTTTTCCCAGTATTTATCCGTTCTATTTTATCAGACATCGCACTCAATATTGGTGCACTAAGCACTAACATAATATATTTATATAAAAACAAAGCGACAATCATGAGCACAATCCAAACAAGCCAGTCTGCAAATGAGGAAATTATACCACTTCCTTTTTCCCAAGGATACAAACCAGAAAGCCAATCTCCTAATCTGTCAGACTGATTCCAGATGGCATAAAAAGTAACAGAAGCGACTGCAATACTTATCATACCAGAAAATAAAACATGTCCCCACAATTTGTATTTTACAATGGCAGAAAAAGATCTGAAAACCGCTTTTATGGCTTCTATTACTCCGTGGATCATATGCAGAATTTTATATTAACTTTGTGCTATAAATTTAAACCAATCTAAGCTATGAAAAATTCATTATTCGGTATTTTTTTGATTTCACTTTTTCTTTTTTCCTGTAATTCTCAACCTGCGGATAAAGCCAGTTCTGGAGAAAAGAAAGAAGATACAACAAAAGAAATTGCAAAAGAAGCACCTAAAAGGATTTACAAAATTACACCTATGAATCCAAGATCTCCAGAATTTCCAGATGCTAGAATTACATCAATGGCATATAAAAATGGAACTTTTGATTTTGGTGTTGAAGGTGATAATTACAAATTAGGAGAACAGACTTCTGATGCGCCTGCAAAAATGTGTGCAAATTCTGCTAAAGGTCAGCACATCCACTTAATCGTGGATAATGAACCTTATGCTGCGAAATATACTTCAAATTTTGACTACGACATTGAGGATGGCGAACACCATTTATTGGCATTTTTGTCTCGATCCTACCATGAAAGTATCAAATCACCAGGTGCTGCTCTTGTTCAAAAAATAGAAGTAAAAGACAAATCTATTACAAGTACAACGGATATTGATGATCCGATGATTTTCTACAGTAGACCAAAAGGTACGTACGTAGGGAAAGACACCGAAAAAGTTATGTTAGATTTTTACGTTGCAAATGCGCAATTGGGTCCAAATTATCGCCTAAAAGCGAATATTAACGATCACGAACAGTTTTTTGTGCAATGGCAACCATATATCATAGAAGGACTGCCAATGGGAGAAAATACGATCACTTTAACGCTTACTGATGCTAATGGAAAAAAGATCGACTCTCCATTGAATCCAGTGACAAGAAAATTTACTTTAAAAGCAGATCCAATGCCTGCTAAATAATTTAGATTTTTTGAGCAACATTAAATGATTAGTTTTATATTTGCAAACCGAATCAAAAAGATTGATTCTGAAGTGAATTAAAATAGATAAATATCTACAATCTATATTGTAGTTTAAGATAAAAATGGTGGTTGTAGCTCAGTTGGTTAGAGCGCCTGATTGTGGTTCAGGAAGTCGTGGGTTCGAATCCCATCTTCCACCC
>JAHDBF010000146.1 GCA_020630525.1 Saprospiraceae bacterium | reverse complement strand
CTAATTTTTAACCGGTAATGCTTGCATTTCAAAAGTTCTGGTATACCTAGGCCAAGGTGTATTTTTGAAGTGATCTCCAGCAAAATAATTCATTATCATTTTGAATGTGCTGATGTCTTGAAACCCTGGGATAGGCTGGATGACGGTGGCTTCTTCGTTAAGGAAAACAACTGTTGGGAGACTCATTTTTCCTTTCATGATTTCTGCCCCAAGTTCGTGGTATCCATTTCTTCCGCCAGATACAAACTTATATACTTTGCCATTAAAGTTTATATCTTCTTTGTATTCTAGATCAAATTTTATTGGGTAGTAATGCTCATTAACATAAGCTACTATTTCTGGATTTGAGAAAGTAGATTTGTCCATTTTTTTACACCATCCACACCATTCGGTGAAAATGTCTACTACAAATTTTCTTTTTTCTGTCTTAGATTTCTCCATGGCTTCCTCCCAAGTTAGCCAATCAATTTGCTCTTGCCCAAAAGCGAAATTCGAGAATAAAAATAAAACAATAATTATGGAAAATATTTTGTGCATCGTACAACAGGATCATCTTTAATTAGGTCAACAAATTAACAATAAGTAAACCATATTTGCAAAGACATAGCGTTGCTGTTAATCCTATTTAAATGTATTTTAACTAATTTTAGCAGAATCATTAAGGATTTTTACAATATGATCGCTATTTAACCGCTTTTCCCAAATTTTTATTCCCATTAATGTTGGTGACTTAATGCCTGTTTCTAGCTTTTTATTAGCCGTGATCACGTAAGCCTCGTCCCATAAATCTGCCTCAATAAATGATTCTAAAGTCTTTTTACCGCCTTCTATTAGCATAGAATGAATTCCATTTTTATAGAGATTTTTTAATATATCAATTAATTCATCATCTTTTTGGATCAATTCTGTAATATGTTTTCCTCTATGTCTGCCACTTTCATTTGTAATCACTATCGTTAGAGCTTCATCATTAAAAATATTATGCTCCATTGGAATAACTTGTTTAAAGTCAGGAACTATTCGGACTGGATTATCACCATTGTAGTTTCTTGTAGTTAAAGAAGGATTGTCAATTATTGCAGTATTCGTTCCTACCCAAATTCCTTCTACTTCAGACCTCAGTTTATGTACAAAAATTTTAGCATATTCATTAGAAATCCAAATTTGTTTATCTCTTTTCCCCATGAAAAAATCTGCACTTTGCGCCCACTTCAGCATGATAAAAGGACGACCAGCTAGATTGGCTCTAAATTTTGATATCAGTTGTTTGCATTGAGTTTCTAGGATTCCCACAGATACTTCTACGCCTTTGTTACGTAGAAATTCTATACTGCTACCTGCTACTTTCGGATTGGGATCTAGACATCCTACAATGACTTTCTTTATGCTATGTTCAAGAATATAATCCTTGCATGGAGGTGTTTTCCCTGTAAAACTACATGGTTCTAATGTAACATACAGCATTGCTTTTTTTACTAAATTTGGGTACTGTGACAAAGCCTGGTTTATGGCATTTCTCTCTGCATGTCCTTCTCCAAACTTTTCATGATATCCTTCGCCAATAATCCTATTTTGGTATACCAATATTGCACCAACCATCGGATTCGATTTGGTCGCCTTACCAGCCCTTAATGCCAAGTCAATGCAATATTGCATCCGTTGTTCATGCTTTTTTTGCAATGTCAATTAGTATATCTTTTTTACTACTGAAACCAAATAATCTATTTCTTCTTTTGTAGTGAAATGTGAAAAGGAAAATCGGATGGTTTTCCTATTTGGGTCATGCCCAATAGTTTCTAACACATGAGAATCATTTTCTATACCAGATGCGCACGCACTTCCTGATGATGCACAGATTCCTGCAATATCCAAATTAAACATCAACAATTCAGATTTTTCATTTTCTGGAAATGAAACACTCAAAATATGATTTGCTGCGTCTTTTAAATCTGTAGGTCCATTAAATGAAATATCAGAGACATTTTGTTTTAGTTGGGCTAAACAATAAGATTTAATTTCCTTTAATTTTTGAGTTCGCTCTTCCATTTCAGCTAAGCACAATTCTGTTGCTTTTGCAAATCCTACCATCCCATGCACATTCTCTGTTCCGGCTCTTATGTTTCTTTCTTGCGCTCCGCCTAGAATCTGTGCTTTTATAAGATTGTCATTATTGATATAGAGTAAACCAGTCCCTTTTGGTCCAAATAATTTGTGCGCAGAAGCAGACAAAAACGCAACATAGTTTTGATTGACATCAATCGGATATTTTCCAAAAGATTGCGCACAATCCAAATAAAACAACACATTGTTTTCCTGACATATACGACCCACGTTACTATAGTCGATCTTAGTTCCAAGTTCGTTATTAATATGCATAGTGCAGAACAAACTGTTTGGTCCTGCGGCCTTTAATGTGTTTTCTAAAACATCAAAACTTATTGATCCATCGTTATTGGTTTCTAAATAGATTAAGTTAATGCCTTTCTCGGCTTTGGCTTGCTCTACAGTATGGAGTGTGCAATGATGTTCGATTTTTGTTGTTATTACTGTATTGATCCCTAAGTCTCTAATGCAAGAATAGAGTACGGTATGAAATGATTCTGTTGCTCCTGAAGTAAAAAATACTTCGGCAACGGATGCCTGTATGCTATTGGCGATTGTTTTTCTGGCATCTTCTACCAGTGATTTTGATTTCCTACCAAAACTGTGGATTGAAGATGGATTTCCATAATCATTGGCCAACACATTAGTCATCGCTTCCAATACTTCTGGCAAGATTGGTGTGGTGGCAGCGTAATCCAAATATACTGTTTTTGACATTTGTTTTTAATATAAAGGGACATTAAACCAATCTTCCACCATTGCCATTTCATCGACTGGAGAATCATTGAAGTGAAACTCATTAGTAGCTGGATCGTAAGTATAATCATTGGCCCATTCTTCAAAATTTTCTGCCAATGCCTTTACTGATTCATACAAAAATTCTGCTTCTTCATTTGTCGTAATCGGATGCATAGACATGCGTATCCATCCTGGCTTTTCAGTGAGTTCTCCTTCACTTATTTTACATGTGATTGCATTGGATTGTTCTTTTCCTACATTCAACAAGTAGTGACCATAAGTGCCAGCACAAGAACATCCACCTCTTACTTGGATGCCAAACCGATCATTCAATATTTTAACACCTAAATTATAATGGAGATTTTCTATATAGAATGAGATAATACTTAATCTGTCTTTATGTTGAGGTGCCAATACATGTAACCCATCAATAGCTTTAAATTTATCCCAAATAAGATCAATCAATTCATGCTCTCTTTCCATGATTTTATCTACGCCCATTGACTCTTTAAGTTTGATGCATAATCCTACTCTTATCGTTTGTAAAAATGCTGGAGTTCCACCATCTTCACGAGCTTCTATAGAATCATAATACTTGTGTTCTCCCCATGGATTGGTCCAGTCTACGGTGCCTCCTCCTGGGTTGTCTGGAATCCGATTTGTGTATAATTTTTTGTTGAAAATCAATATTCCAGCACTTGACGGACCTCCTAAAAACTTATGTGGAGAAAAATAAATGGCATCTAGCGAACTGTCTTCATCTGGGTGCATGTCAATATCAATGTAAGGTGCAGAGCAGGCAAAATCAACAAAACAATATCCATCATATTTGTGTATCATTTTTGCCATTTCGTGATATGGCGTTTTAATGCCCGTTACATTTGAGCAAGAAGTTATAGCTGCAATTTTTAATGATCTATCTTTGTACTTTTCTAGTAATTCTGCGTAATGATCCATGCATACTAATCCTTCTGGACACGCTTTTATAATGACCACATCTGCAAGAGTTTCTATCCATGAAGTTTGATTAGAGTGATGCTCCATGTGGGTGACAAAGACTATTGGTTTTTCGTTTCCAGATAATATCACTTTGTTGGCATGTTTTTCATGGACACGTAATCCTAGTATACGTTGTAGTTTATTGACTACTCCAGTCATTCCTGAATTTGCTGCAATTAATGCATCATTTTCATTGGCATTAACATGTGACTTAATGATTGTTTTGGCTTTGTGGTACGCCATTGTCATACTGCACCCTGTAACTGTGGTTTCTGTATGCGTGTTTCCAACAAATGGAGTAATCTTATTTACCAAAGCATCTTCTATAGGGCCATACATTCGTCCACTTGCTGTCCAGTCAGCGTAAACAATTTTCTTTATCCCAAAAGGAGTTTCAAATGCTTGTTCAGCACCGATTACTTTAGCGCGGTATTTTTCAAAGTAGGATTCTAGATTTGTCATGCTAAACTTTCTGTTACTTTGTTAGTTAATGCTTGTGCTTCTGCTTCAGTTTTTGCTTCAGCGTATACACGTATAATAGGTTCTGTATTGGATGGTCTAATGTGTACCCACCCATTTTCAAAATCTATTTTTACTCCATCTACAAGATTTATTTTTTCATCTTTAAAAGAAGATAAAATTATTTCTTTTATTTCAGAAAAGTGATTTTCGTCTCTCAGGTCGATCTTGTTTTTTATAATTGTATATGCTGGATAGCTTCTTTTAATTTTAGAAAGACATTGATCTTTTTCTGCCATCAGATTCAATACAAATGCAATTCCCACTAACGCATCTCTTCCAGCATGTAGCGTAGGATAGATGACACCTCCATTTCCTTCTCCTCCGATGACAGCATTATTTTGTTTCATCGTGTTGACGACATTCACTTCACCAACCGCAGAGGCAAAATATATTCCATTGTGTTTTTTAGTTACATCTGCCAATGCTCTTGTCGAAGACAGATTAGAAACAGTATTTCCTGGGGTCTTTGATAAGACAAAATCTGCAGCAGCAACAAGGGTATATTCTTCTCCGAAATAATCCCCATTTTCGCAAACCAATGCCAACCTGTCAACATCGGGATCTACAGCAATCCCAATATCAGCATCAGAATTTTCTGTTTTATCGATTAAATCCTTCAGGTTTTTTGGGAGTGGTTCTGGGGTGTGCGCAAAGTCTCCAGTAATTTCATGATTTAACAAAGTATAGCTACAACCTAACGCATCTAATAATGGAGGAATCGACATTGCTCCTGTCGAATTTATACAATCAACGATCGCATGATATTTTTTTGATTTTATAAGTTCAATGTCTAAAATATCAAGATCTAAAATATGTTGAATGTGCTTCTGAATGTAATCTGAATGGTTTGTTACCGATCCCAAATCATCTACATTGCAAAAACTTATTTGTCCATGTTCGATAAAATTTAGAATATCTGTACCTGCTTGTGCAGAAATAAATTCACCTTTATCGTTTAGGAATTTTAGCGCATTCCATTGTTTTGGATTATGGCTTGCAGTAAATATTATGCCTCCTTGAGCCTTGAAGTCAACAACAGCCATTTCGACAGTTGGCGTTGTAGATAAACCTAAGTTAATAACATCTATGCCTAAAGAGATTAAACTTTGAATGGCTAGATTTGATACGATACTGCCAGAAATTCTACCATCACGACCTACTACAACTTTGACTTTTCCATCATTATTTTTGATGAGCCAAGTCCCATAAGCACTTACGCATTCTACAATATCAATTGGTGTTAAATTATCACCTTTTGATCCTCCGATTGTACCGCGAATTCCCGATATCGATTTTATTAGTGTCACTACTCAAGATTTGCTACAAAGTAATTGATAAATATTCATAAGCATGTAAAAAATGTCAAAATTTAATTACTTATCTTTATCGAATAGATGGAATCAATCATAAATCTCGATATTAGCCTTTTTCAGTGGATAAATGGGAGCTTAAGTAACCCTTTTTTCGACCTTATATTAATACCCATTCGGAATAAAGCATTTTGGATTCCGTTTTATGTTTTTATATTAAGTTTTATCGTTTTTAATCGAAAGCTTATCCCGAAGATTAGTATCTTATTTTTGATTTTAACAGTTTCAGTATCAGATTTTACAAGTAGTAAATTAATAAAAAATACTGTTGAAAGACCAAGGCCTTGTCATGAATTGAGTGGTGTAGATTATGTAAATCTAAAAGTGCATTGTGGTGGTGGATATTCTTTTACTTCATCTCATGCAACCAATCACTTTGCGGTGGGAAGTTTCTTGTTTTTTTTACTGGGAGGTTTTTTAAAAAAGTATAAATACTTACTATTAATATGGGCAGGATTGATTTCTTTTGCGCAAGTATATGTAGGGGTGCATTTTCCTATTGATGTAACATGTGGAGGATTACTTGGTTTTGCAATAGGGTATTTGATGTTTATTGTTTTTAAACGAATGTCTAATTACAAAACAGAAGGACACTTAATCACATAATGAGGAATTAGTTTATTAAATCATTTTTAAAATATTAATTAAATATGTTGTCTATTGATGGAAGGGCACTTTCCAAAGAAATCAAAACAGAGATCAGGGAGGAAGTAGATCGCATTAGAGCCAATAATGGAAATATCCCTCATTTGGCAGCAGTGATCGTTGGAGATAATCCAGCGAGTGAATCCTATGTAAAAAATAAAGTTAAGTCTAGTGATGAAGTCGGGTTTGAATCCACAGTTATTAAGAAAGATGAAAATATTTCCGAAGAAGAATTGATTGAAATCATTCACGGGTTGAACAATAATTCCGATGTAGATGGTTTTATCGTCCAGTTGCCATTGCCAAGACATATTGATCCAGATAAAATAACTTTAGCTATTGATCCTGCAAAAGATGTAGATGGTTTTCATCCATATAATTTTGGTAGAATGGCATTGGGGATTGACACATATTTACCTGCAACGCCTTATGGAATTGTGATGATGTTGGACCGATATAATATTAGTACTGAAGGCAAACAAGTTGTAGTAGTCGGCAGGAGCAATATTGTTGGAATGCCAATAAGTATCATGCTAGCCAAAAAAGGAAAAGTTGGCAATGCGACGGTAACAATAACCCATAGCCGTACAAAAAATCTAGAAGCGCAATTGAAAAAAGCTGATATAATAATTGCTGCTATTGGCAGAGCCAATTATATCAAAGCTGAGCATATAAAAGAAGGTGCTGTAGTTATAGATGTAGGAATCAATCGAGTCCAAGACGAGTCTCGGAAGAGGGGTTATAGATTAGTAGGTGATGTGGATTATGAAGATATAAAACCAAAAGCATCTTATGCAACTCCAGTTCCTGGTGGAGTCGGTCCTATGACAGTAACTGCATTACTTATGAATACTTTAAAGGCATCTAAAAATAAATCTAAGTAATGGCTTGGTATAATTTTGTTGTAGAATTTGAGAAAGGGAAATCGGAAATCGTTAATGCTTGGTTGCTAAATTTAAACTTTGATGCAATCGTAGAAAATGATACTAACTTTAATGCATATATTGAAAATCCTGAAGATGTAAATGCACTTTACAATGAAGTAAAGAATATTAATGGTGTCAAACATTGTCTCGTACCAGAACTGCAAGAAGAAAAAAATTGGAATGAAGAATGGGAAAAGAATTTTGCGCCCATAAGCATAGATGACATGGTATACATCAGGGCGGATTTTCATGAAAAGAACGATGCTTATCCTTATGAAATTCTTATTTCTCCCAAAATGGCTTTCGGTACTGGACATCATGAAACGACACACATGATGATCTCCCAAATGCTAAAATTAGGTCTAACTGATAAAACCGTTTTTGACTATGGATGTGGTACAGCGATCCTATCTGTTTTTGCGAAAATGCGAAATGCCAAGCATGTTTTTGGAGTAGATATAGAACTCCCTGCAATAGAAAATTCTTGGGAACATGTAGAAATTAATAATTTAGAGAAATCAGATTTTGATTTCCAGTTGGGAGATATTGATCTCGCTTCTGATAAAAAGTATGATGTTGTATTGGCAAATATAAATAGGAGAGTGTTGTTAGAAAATGTAGCGCATATTAGCAGCGTTTGTCATGATGAAACAATAGTTTTATTATCTGGAATTTTGAAAGTTGATCAGGAGATTATTGAGGAGAGTTATTCACCGTTTTTTTATATTGAGGCTGTGGAGCAGCGTGGGGAGTGGTTGTGTTTTCTGATGAGGAGGAAGGGA
>JAHDBF010000145.1:3017-8111 GCA_020630525.1 Saprospiraceae bacterium | reverse complement strand
ACGGCAATGTATCAAGAAATGGATCATCCAGTTTGTGATTTTGCGCACCATATGACTAAAGTGGCATTGGCGCATACAGGCATATGGTTATCTGATGGCGCTACGAACACGATGCCGATCGGACCGCACAGAGGAGAATTGACAGAAGATCAAAAAAGAGAAAATCAAGAAGTCGTACATGCATCTTGGCTCAAAGGATATAAACATATTAGACATTCACTTTGGAACGGATACTACCAGGGTTGGGACCTTAACCCCGCTCAACTACCAATGCGTTACACAGCAGTATATGCATTCTTTTTAGAAAGTTATCATCTGGCTGTTGATAGATTAAAAACATTCGTAGAGAAAGCAGCTAGGGCTACCTTGATAGGTGATGTGTTTGATGATGCAGCAACAGGTCAAGGTTTATTAAATTATTTCTTACGTGCTTTAAATTGTGGAGCTATTACAGAAGAAGAAGTATTAGCAACAGGATTAACTATTGATGAAATAAGACTTAGGTCATTCAGAAAAATACTAGAAGGTAGAAATGTAATATGATTGCAACTTGGCAATTTATTATTGATGGATTAAGCCAAAATCTTAAGGTCGCTTTACTTTACGTAGTAGAAAGTAATGGAAGTTCGCCTGGAAGAAATGGCTTCATGATGGCTGTTGATGAAAACGAAAATTTCATTGGAACTATCGGAGGTGGCATTATGGAAGTCAAACTTATTGAACTTGCAAAAATGCTTATTCTAAAAGAAGATTTCAAAGCTCAAATAATTGATCAATATCACGATAAAAATCAAGCCAAGAGACAATCAGGATTAATATGTTCGGGTAATCAGAAAATTGTAATTACTAAATTAGACCAAAAAGATCTACCAATAATAAAACAAATTTGTAACGAAACTAATTCTAGGAATATTGAACTTAGTAACAGAGGTATAAAATTCACAAAAGCTGAAACAAGTACAAAGATTGAAAGCACTGAAGTTTTCTCGATTGTAAGAAGTATCAAACCTAAGAAACGTATTCATATTTTTGGTGCTGGACACGTTGGTGTTGCATTAGCAAAACAAATGCAATTATTGAATTTTGACATAAATATTTATGATAACAGACCTGAAATAAAATCATTAAATCAGGATAAAATCAATTGCGAAATTAACATCATTGACTATGCTGAAATAAAAAATAATATCCATTTTGATGAAAATGATTATGTAGTCATTGTAAGTTTTGGATATAGATATGACAAATTAATCTTCAGCCAAATTTATAATCTGAAATTTGCGTACATTGGTATGATGGGTAGCGATGCAAAGATAGAAACACTAAAAAAAGAATATATTGCAGAAGGTATTAATCAAGATATGTTAGCTCATGTGCATATGCCTATAGGTATAAACATACTTAGTAAAACGGCAGAAGAAATTGCTGTAAGTATAGCAGGACAAATTATACTAGAATCAAATAAGCATTTACCTACAGGTAGAAAATATACATTATGACACCAATAGAAAGAATTAACCACAGAATTAATTTATTGGCTTCGTTTTCAGAAGATTCAGATGGACTGACCAGACCGTTTTGTTGCCATCAAGCCAAATTGGTTAATGAAGAAATTCGTACTTGGGCAGTAAGCGACAATTTAGATTTCAATATAGATCAATTAGCAAATATTAGACTAAGACTAAAGAATCATGATGACAATAAAAAGACATTTGTAGTTGCTTCCCACTTAGACTCAGTCGTCAATGCTGGGAAGTACGACGGACCATTGGGGTTCCTCATTGGTTATGAAATGATTAAGTACTGTGCCGACAATAAACTAGAGTTACCTTTTAACATCGAAGCAATAGGATTCTCGGACGAAGAAGGCGTCAGATATCAAACTACTTACTTAGGCAGTAGCGCAGTAGCAGGTACGTTCAAAAAAGAATGGCTTGACCATCAAGACAAAGACGGAATCAGTATGCGTCAAGCGCTAGAAGATTTTAATTGTGATTGCAATCAACTAGAAACTTGTGCAATAGATGCTGACAAATGGCTAGGATATTATGAAGTACATATCGAACAAGGACCTGTTTTACAAAATCAAGATTTAGCTTGTGGATTTGTAAAAAACATTTATGGTCAAGTAAGGATAGAATTCAACATTATCGGTTTTGCAGGGCATGCAGGAACCGTCCCAATGGGAATGAGGCAAGACGCTCTAGCTGGATTTGGAGAATTCAGCTGCTTGCTAGAAGAATTCGGTGAAAAGAATAAAGAACACTTAGTGGCAACCATAGGTCAATGCAAAGTTTTACCAGGAGCAAGTAATGTTATCCCAGGAGAAATAATTGCTACTATCGACCTACGTAGTTATGATGAAACCATATTGGAAATCGCAAATAATGAAATGGAATTTTTGTTAAACAAAGTTTGCAAAAAGAGAAACTTAACAAATAAGTATAAAATAGTACAAAATAATCCACCTGTCATCTGTGATAAAAAACTTAACCGTCTATTGGCTGATGCTGTTAAAAAACATAGCGGAAAAAAAGTCAGTTTATCAAGTGGAGCAGGACATGATGCCGTTGCGATTTCTAAAGTTGCACCAGTAAGCATGTTGTTTGTCAGATGCAAAGATGGCATAAGCCATAATCCAGCAGAATACGCTAGTCCAGAAGACATAGGAGAAGCATACAATGTTTCTATCACATATTTAAATAACCTTATCGAACAGTATAAAAAATGAGCAGATTAACAGCAAATACACGTACCGTTGTAAAACACAATTATGCACTTATTACAGAAGACAGTTATGTAGGTAGCGTAATGCCAGGATGGGAAAATGTAGATATCCGAGTAGTGATTAATCCAGATATGGGCGCATTCATCAGTCAGCATTTAATTAAACTAAACAATAAAAGTAAAGTAAAAGATAAAACAATCTCTACTCAGGTTTGCTATTATGTCATTAGTGGTAAATGCAAATTCACTGTTGGTGGTAAAACAGAACAACTAACCCAAGGTGGATATGTTTATATTCCTATCGGTCAAGACTATGAGATCAAAGGTCAAAGCAAGGCAGAATTGGTTGCTTTCTATCAACCTTACGAATATTTAGAAGGTCACGATTTACCAAAAGTTTATTTCGGAAATAGTAATAAAGTAAAAAAAGAGCTGTACTTAAACGATCCTCAACTACACATGCAATATTTACTTCCAGACAATTTATCCATGGATTTTGGGGTAAATATTTTCACTTATAATACAGGCGGAAACTTGCCTTTTGTAGAAACACACATCATGGAACATGGCTTACTTTATTTGCAAGGAGAAGGTATTTACAGACTTGACAACGATTACTATCATGTGACCAAAGGTGATACCATTTGGATGGCACCATATTGCCCGCAATGGTTCACTGCGATGGGAAAACAAGACGCCGTTTACATCTATTGCAAAAATGTAAACAGACATTCAATACCACAATAGACATATGAAAAGCATAAAAGGAAATTTAATAGACATTCATACAAAAAGCATCTACCCTGCTGAGATTATAATCGTCGATGGTATCATTAGTTCTATAAAAAAGATTGATGAGAAATTGGAAAATTACATTTGTCCTGGTTTAGTGGATGCACATATTCATATTGAAAGCTCAATGCTTGTCCCTTATGAATTTGCAAGAATTGCTCTGCGTCACGGCACAGTAGCTACTGTATCTGATCCACATGAAATAGCTAACGTTATGGGCGTAGATGGCGTTCACTACATGATAGAAAACGCAAAGGATGCTTTACTTAAATTTCACTTTGGTGCACCATCTTGTGTACCTGCTACTACTTTCGAATCTGCTGGCGCTGTTATAGATTCTGCTCAGATAAAAGAATTACTTCAAAATGAAGACATCCACTATTTATCAGAGATGATGAATTACCCTGGGGTTTTAAATAATGATCCAGAAGTTTTTGCCAAAATTAATGCCGCAAAAGAAATCGGGAAACCGATAGATGGTCATGCCCCAGGATTAAAAGGAGCATTGGCAAAGCAATATATTGACGCCGGCATTAGTACAGATCATGAATGTTTTACTATAGAAGAAGCCCAAGACAAATTGTCATTTGGCATGAAAGTATTGATCAGAGAAGGTTCTGCAGCAAAAAATTATAATGCGCTACATCCACTCATAAAAGATCATGCAGAGATGTTGATGTTTTGTAGTGACGACAAGCATCCTGATGATTTATTAGTCAGTCACATAGATGGTCTTATTCGACGTTCATTAGCAAAGGGTTATGATATCTTTGACTTGTTAATAATGGCAAGCAAAAACCCAATAGACCATTACAACCTTAAAGTGGGTCAACTACGAGAAGGAGACAACGCAGATTTTATCATCGTTGATGCTCCAGAATCATTTAAAGTATTAGAAACGTATATTGATGGCGTTAAAGTTGCCAATAGTACTTCTTGCATTTTAAAAGATAAGACCCATCCGATCATTAATCAATTTAATATAAATACCATTTCTTCTGATGAATTAACGATTGCGGAAAGCGCGTATAATGCGCCAGTGATAAACGCCATTGATGGAGAATTAATCACAGAAAAACTAGCGCTAAAACCAACAGAAAAAGACGGCCTCTTAGTATCTGATGAGACAGCAGACATCCTAAAAGTAGTTGTGGTAAACAGATACGAAAAGTCAAAACCAGCCATAGGATTCATCAAAAACTTTGGAATAAAAAATGGAGCAATAGCTTCGACAGTAGCCCATGATTCTCACAATATAATTGCAGTCGGGTCAGATGATGAATTGATTACAAAAGCCATAAACTTATTGGTCGCATCTAAAGGTGGCTTAAGTGCGGTACATGGAGAGCATACACATCAGATAGCGTTGCCAGTTGCAGGATTAATGAGTGATAAACCATGTAAAGAAATCGGAGAAAAATATGCACAGATAGATAAAATGGTCAAGGAAATGGGTTCTACTTTGACAGCTCCATATATGACTTTGTCATTCATGGCTTTATTGGTTATTCCTAAAATTAAGATGAGTGATAAAGGTATTTTTGATGCGGAGGAATTTCGGTTTTATGAATAGGT
>JAHDBF010000145.1:1566-2917 GCA_020630525.1 Saprospiraceae bacterium | reverse complement strand
ATATTTGACAACAATATTAAATAACTAAATACTCATGATCCAACCAATCCTAACACATTCAATTGCAATAATTTTATTGGCAATTTCGATTTTACACATCTATTGGCTACTTGGTGGTAAGTGGGGATTCGAAGCAGCAACTCCAGGAGACATGACTCCTATATTCGCAGATAAACGCAAAAAAACCATTTTTACTTTTGCGACACTTTGCGTTGCAATAGGCTTATTCATTATGGCAACAATTATTTACTCCAATTATAATAATGTTTGGAACAATTATTTTGACATCAACAAAATAAAATTAGCAACACGCATCATCGGAACCATCTTTATTCTAAGAGCAATTGGAGACTTCAATGTCTGCGGAATATTCAAAAAACCAAAAGATACGCTTTTCACAAGATGTGACAATAAGATATACATTCCACTATGTCTCTTCCTTGGACTCGGTAGTTGGATTATTAGCCTATTATAATTTACATTTATCAATATTACAAATAGAACTCCCTATTATTTTCCTAGAAAACCGTTCAAATAAATATTAAATTTTAAAGTAAATTGGGTGAAATTAACGTAAAATCAACCTCAAAATGGCGATATTTTCATTCCTATTATTTACATTATTAGTAGCAGGACTCTCCTATTATCTCACTGGAAAAACCCAAGAAACCTCTGAAGGATATTTCCTTGGTGGCAGAAGTTTGACAGCTGGTGTAATCGCTGGATCATTATTATTAACCAATCTTTCTACAGAGCAAATTGTCGGACTTAACGGTAGCGCGTATGCGGAAGGTATACTTGTAATGTGCTGGGAAACTTTAGCAGCCATCGCAATGGTTGTTACCGCCCTATTTTTACTACCAAGATACTTAAAAAGTGGACTAACAACAGTACCTCAATTTTTGGAAATTCGATTTAATACGATGACTAAAACGCTGGCAACAGCTTTGTTTTTATCAGGCTATGTAATTGTGCTTCTACCAACTGTATTGTATTCAGGAGCCTTGGCTTTGGTTACTATGTTTGAGATGCCTGAGATGTTTGGAATATCAAAAACTGTTGCTTTATGGATTTGTGTTTGGGGAATAGGTATTATAGGATCAATTTATGCAGTGTTTGGTGGATTAAAGACAGTTGCTGTTTCTGACACCATAAATGCCATAGGTTTATTGATTGGTGGATTTATGATAACTGGATTAGGTTTGGCTCATATTGGTGAAGGATCGATGGTGACTGGTATGCAAAACTTATACAACGGAGCTCCAGAAAGATTTAACGCTATCGGTGGTCCAAACACATCTGTTCCATTTAGTACAATCTTTACGGGCATGATGTTGGTTCAACTTTTTTA
>JAHDBF010000145.1:0-1466 GCA_020630525.1 Saprospiraceae bacterium | reverse complement strand
TTTGGAGCCATATTGAGTTCTTTCAATAGTACGCTTAATAGTACCGTTACACTCTTTGGATTAGACATTTACAAACAACATATTAACAAGACTGCAAGCGAGCAAGAAGTAGTAAAAAAAGGAAAATTATTTGGTCTATTGTTAGCTGTACTAGCAATGTTTATAGCTCCTTTTTTAGATAAGGCACCGGATGGGTTGTTTGGTTATCTTCAAGAAGCAAATGGCATTTACAGTATACCTATACTAACAATAATTATCGCTGGGTATTTGACAAAATTTGTTCCAGCAATTGCTGCAAACATTGGAATCATATTGGGGTCTTTACTATATATTATTAGTCAATTCATATTGAAACCAATATTTAAAAGCAATGCGTTAGAAACGGCAAAAGCTTCTGGAGTCAGCGATGAACTTGCCTTAAAAACAATAGAGAATGCTGCTTACCCACACTTCCTTCACGTTATGGCATTTTTATTTGTGACAAATATCTTAATCATGCTAATCATTGGAAAATTAAAACCAAGACAAACTGCATTTACGCTACCTTATACAGAAGAAGTCGACATCACTCCTTACAAGTACGTTAAGCAAGTAGGATTAGCAGTTGTAATTATTGTAGTATTGTCTTACGTCTATTTCTCATAAGTTATCATGGATATAGCTAAAGCTACTGACAGTTTCTAATTGAATTTTTTTTTAAATTATTCAATTAGAAACTGTATATTGCTATTAATTTAAAACAAATAAGTACACAAATTTCTTAACCAAACAAAAACCAAACTCATGATATTTTATGGTGTAAGAGCGAGCAAAATAGGCGCTATAACTGCAAAAAATTCTACCTGCGAATACTGCTTTGATAATGAAGAACATCGCATTTCCGTTTTTGGAAAATACTTCCATATTTTTTGGATACCCGTTTTCCCAGTAGGAAAAGTGGCAACTGCAGAATGCACAAAATGCCTAAAAACTGTAGAACAAAAAGAATTTTCGAAAGAAATCAAAGATCAATATCAATCAAAAATCGGCGAGGTCAAACGTCCAAAGACACATTGGATTGGGTTGATGTTGATTGGACTTTTTGCTGCATTTATTTCTTATATAGTCGCTACTGCAGAAGTAGATCCTAGATCAGAATTGTTGAAAGCAGATATAAGTAGAACGATCCAAAATCCTACAATGGAAACCGATTCCATTTCATTTAAGATTAAAAATATGTTTGACATCTTAGCAACAGAAGAAGTGTCTCCAGAAGACTTCCGCTACCTAACAGAAGTCAAAGAAGACAAGGCATTAATATTAGTAAAATTCCCAAGCTTAAAAACCGTAGAAAAAGAATCACGTGCTTCCATCATAGATATGATAGAAATGGTAACCCAAAACATGGAAACCATCAAGGGAAAAGAGGTGTACATAGGTGTAAGTGGCAGCTATAGTATTATGCTATTCAAAACACCAGTTGACTA
>JAHDBF010000144.1 GCA_020630525.1 Saprospiraceae bacterium | reverse complement strand
TGATTTCAGATGGAGAAATAGGCTGATTTGGGACAAAAGTAAGATAGACGTCATTACTAATTCTAGAAAGCAATATAGAATTATTATAAAATCAAAACATTGTTTAATTCACATTATACTTATATAAATGGCTTCCTCGTAGTTAAAAATAATATTTATTGCAATGTCTGCGTTTTCGATGTCTATTCTTTTATTCCAATATCCAGTATTGTATTAAAAATTATAAGGCGTATTCACAGAAAAGCGGCTTACAATTTATTTGTAATACACTTTTTCATAAAAATATTCCTGTTACTTTACACCTCCCCAACACATATACTTAATCTCTAAGTAATCGTCCATACCATACTTAGAACCTTCTCTTCCAAAACCGCTTTGCTTAATCCCTCCGAATGGTGCAACTGCTGTCGAGATCATTCCAGTATTGATACCAACCATTCCATATTCCAACGCTTCTGCCACTCGCCATATTCTCGCATAGTCCCTTCCATAAAAATAGGACGCCAATCCATATTCAGTGTTATTTGCTAATGCTATAACTTCTTCCTCAGTTGAGAATTTAAATACAGGAGCTACAGGACCAAATATTTCTTTTTTAAACACATCCATATCTGTGTTGACATCACAAAGTACTGTTGGTTCGTAAAGTAGGGTACCATCTTTAGCTTCATGCCTTCTTCCTCCCGACATTAACTTTGCTCCTTTACTAGTTGCATCTGCTACTACTGATTCTACAAACTGAACTGCTTTCTCTTCTATCATTGGGCCGATAACGGTTCCGGCATCTAAGCCACTTCCGATAGATTGTTGCTTAACGGCTTCTGTATATTTTTGTACAAATTCATCATAAATCGAATCTTGAACAAAAAGTCTATTGGAACATACACAAGTTTGTCCTGCATTTCTAAATTTAGAGGCTATAGCACCTTTAACTGCTTCATCAATATCGGCATCATCGAATACGATAAATGGTGCGTTTCCACCCAATTCCAAAGAAACCTTTTTAACAGTATCTGCGGATTGTTTTAATAATATTTTTCCTACTCGGGTTGAACCCGTGAAAGATAATTTTCTAACCTTAGGACTTGCGCACATTGTCTCGCCAATAGCAGGTGCATCACTTGAAACTACAATATTAATTACGCCTGGAGGGAATCCTGCTTCTTCTGCTAGAACACCTAAAGCCAATGCTGAAAGTGGCGTCAATTCTGATGGCTTTATTACTACAGTACAACCTGCTGCCAATGCTGGTGCAACCTTCCGAGTAATCATTGCTGAAGGAAAATTCCAAGGTGTAATTGCCGCTACAACACCTACTGGTTGTTTTATCGTAACAATTCGAATACTTGATGCATGACCAGGAATTGTATCACCATAAATTCTTCTCGCTTCTTCAGCAAACCATTCTACAAACGACGCTCCATATTTAATCTCGCCAAGTGCTTCTGCCAATGGCTTTCCTTGTTCTGTTGTCAGTATTAATGCCAGATCTTCTGCATGTTGCATTTGCAGTTGATGCCATTTCTTAAGGATCTTTGCTCTTTTACCAGCAGAATATTTTTTCCATATTTCGAAAGCATCAGAAGCAGCGTCTATTGCTTCCGTCACTTCATTAACACCACAGTCTGAAACATCTGCCAGATGTGCACCATTATATGGATTATTAACAGCTAAAGTGTTTTTATTTTTTGCTTCAATCCATGTACCGTTGATATAGGATTTTGTTCGAAATAAATCAGTTCTTTTTAAATCCATTTTGTGATTTTAAAATGTGTTCATTAATTAGGTAAGATACCAATTATCCACGATAGTATTTATCTCTTCATCAGAAGAATACTTTCTAAACACCTCTTCTCCAAACACGTCAGCTTCATCAAAAGTTGCTTTCATTGAGTCTAAATTATGCAATTCATCTTCTGACTGTTTTGGTACTTCAAATACCTCATCAATATTAAGTGGAATAAAATTTCTATGTTTTAATATTTGCTCAAAAACATATATATATACTTTGGGATCATATGGCACTGGTTTAGTATTGTCCATTTCTAATCCCAATTCGACAGCAAGATCACAAGTCATATCCCAAAGCATTTGGATAACAGAGGGCTTTGCTCCCATCCAAGATTTGGCATCTTCTTTTACTTGTTCTGCTCTAGCGTCTTCTATTAATTTTCTTACTTTTTTAGAAGGAATAGGCATTATAACTTTCACTGCTTTTGAAGATAAGTACGCTTCTAATTTTTCATTAGAATTCTTTTGTACCAATTCTACAAATCTGTTTCCTACTAGAGGCGCTTCTATAATTAGCTTACGATTGGAGTCTTGATATTCTTCTAGCCATTTTGTCAATGTATCCATTAACCACAAACCAGCACACAACTTTAATCCATTATGCACCGTGCCTTCTCCCATTGGATATTTTGCTAAGATACTTTCTGTCTCAAAAGATTTTCGAGCAATATCCCACTGAATAATATCGAAATCTAAACAATCTTCTTGCGCCATATTTTGAATCTCTTGCACATACAAACTCTTTCCTACTCCGGGCAATCCTGAGATTATTATAACTTGTGTATCTACTAATACCGATTTTAATTGTTTAGCAACGGGACTAGTATCTGGTATGATTCTTTTCATTTAATTTTTAGATTGAAAAGCATTTATTGACCTAAAACCTAGGGCTTCTTTGTTACTGTTGATATAGTTAGAAACCAAATCTGATTTTAGCGTAATGATATTTTCTAAAGCAATCAAAACTACATCATTCAATTCAGTATCGTAAATAGCAAATGTAGATTCTCCAGTTTTCTGCGCACATAATTCCCCTGGATTTACGACCCAAGTATCATTGATTTTTTCTACAGCTTTCAAATGATTGTGTCCATAGAATACAGCATCATAACGACCAGACTCTGCCATTGGTTTTGCTAAATCGTCATAATGACAAATGAATATTTGTTTACCTCCCAAATTCAGAAAATCATAAGAATTGCTACTTACTGTAAGCTTACTATTTTTCCTAAATGCAGCATTAAGTACTTCTACTTTTTCGCCATCATTATTTCCCCATATCATATAAGAAGGTACATCTTGGATTGACAAGACTTTTGCAATTCCTGCATTCATTAGATCACCAAGACAGATGATAAATTCCACATCATTTTCTTCCATTTTTTCTAATGATAAAATGAGATTATGAAAATTTTCATGAATGTCAGAGATGATGGCAATCTTCATATATGGATTACTTTTTGATGATAAATTCTGTTTCTTTTACACGCATCATTCCCATTGCACGTAAGACATCCGCTGCAGTTAGTTTTACTGGTTTGGCACCAGGTTTCATAAATCCTTCTTGCAATAATGATTTTTCCATGCCTACCATTCTACCTGCAATGATAGAATGTATATGCATATCTTCTAAATAAAAAGCTCTGAACTGTTCTACCTTTTCCATGATGGCTTCAGAAAGATTTTCCTTATGCTCTTTTACACATTGGAACAAAGCAACTTTACTCTTTCTCCAAGTGATGTAATCAAAATTCTGAGTACCCGAAAATCCATTCGGTAAATTCGCTTCATCATTAGCTTTACTCATATCTGGTCTGATTACGGAACGATATACAGTCGCAGTAAAACTGTTTCCAAATTCCATACAAGCAGTTGTCGCTCTAAATAGATGACCACCTTTGTCTAGCCAATCAATTATCTCATCTTCATTGCCACCTTCCTTGATTCCTTTTACCGCCTGATCAAAACAATGACCAGAAAAAATCATAAAGATTGCAAATCCATGATGTGCCAACTTCCATCTATAAATTGCTCTTTCGCCATTGTCAACTGGAGTCTTAGTATTATTAACTTGATCTAATTTAAAATCAACATTTGGAGTCTTATCTTTTAAGATAATTTGATTTGCTGCTTCCCATGCTTTTAATATAAAGGCTATCTCACCTCTTGACATAGAAGTATATTGGAACTCATTAATCAACTCAGCAGACGTATCTAAATATTGTTGAACAAATTGTCCAGAAGTCATCTCATTTATTCTACTGACTTCAAAGTATTTATCATAGATATCATACTTATTGGTCATATCCTTTTCATGAATTTGTCCATCTGAAAAGCTAATTGGAGGATTCACCAATGGAGAAAGCGTATCTGAAAATTCCTTAAATGTAGCCAGCACTTCTGTCAAGACATAAGTCTCTCCCAATAAAGTATCAATTTTATCTTTTACTTCGTTATGAAATAAATTCAGTTTATCGAGTTGGTTATTATATTTAAAATTAAGCTCCGAAATCATTGAAGCTTTCGGAAGAAAACATTGATTTATCATTTGCTATCTTATTTTAGGTAATGCTTTAAATTTATTTGTACTCGGCCAATCATTTCCAACTGGAATTTCGATAACCGTGGGTAGCTCTTTATCTTTGGCTTCTCTGATAGCCGTACGTAAGCTATCCATATCCGTTACTCTAGTTGCATGTGCGCCAAAAGACTTTGCCATAGCCACAAAATCAGGATTATGTAAATCTGTGGCAATTACTCGATTATCATATAAATCTTCTTGCATACTTCTCACGTTACCGAACAGATTATTATTAAAGAGTAATACAATGACACCTAATTTATGTTGTACTGCTGTTGCCAATTCTTGTACTGCAAACATAAACCCTCCATCACCACAAACAGATACAACCATAGCGTCAGGTCTTGCTGCTTTTGCGCCAAGAGATGTTGGGAATCCCCAACCCAATGTGCCCATATGTCCCGTAGAAAGGTATGTCCTAGGTTCATCAGTCTCCCATAGAATTCTACTTGCGAATCCAACTTGAGTCAATTCGTCTACAAATATACCGTCATGCGGCATTTCTTCTCTTATCAGTTTTAAGTAACTTGCTTGAGGTTCTAGGTATTTGGTTTTTTCATTCCATTCTTTAGCGAATGTCTCCATTCTATCTTGAATAGATTCTCTTGGTGGAATTGCTGATTTTAATTTTGGCAATAGTGCAGACAATACTTCTTTTGAGTCACCAGTAATTGCTTGCTTTGGCTCGATCATTTTATCGTGAGCCTCTGGATCTATATTTATGCTTACATAATTTACACCTTCTTTTCCCCACTTCATCAATGGCATACGTGTATGCGATCCTATTCCAATCACTAAGTCGCACTCTTCCCAAAGATCATGTGCAGCAGGAACAGGATAACTTAAATAATGACTGCTAGGCATAATGCCTTTTCCAGTTCTATAAGCGAATGTAGGTGCTTGAATATATTCTGCAAACTCTTTGACTTCAGCACTTGCATGCATTGCTCCAGATGCTACAAATATTAATGGATTTTTAGCAGTAGCAATTCTATCAACCAATTCATCAATCTCCTCACTTTTAAATTCAGGATTTTCTGATTTTATTTCAAAATTTTGAAAATCTATTTCATCTTTTGATGACAAAACATCCATTGCAATCTCTAATCCTACTGGTCTTGGCCTACCGCTTTCTATGGATGAAAATGCGCTTGCCATTTTATTAGCAACGTCCTTTGGCTCTGTGGCAAAATCAGAAGACTTTGTCAATCTCGCCATGATGCCTCTTTGATCAGATATTTCATGTAATACTCCAAATCCTTTCCCTAATGCTTTTAAAGGGACTTGTCCAACCAAACAAAGTACTTTGGCATTTAAACCCCAAGCTGTACATAATGCACCTGAACTATTTAAAAATCCAGGACCAGGTACTATATTAAATACTGCTGTTTCTCCCGTTGCCAAGTAGTGACCCAATGCCATATACGCTGTTCCTTGTTCGTGTCTGGTATGGATGACTTTTATCTCATCTTTATAATCGTAAAAAGCATTATATAACCAATCGTTTTGCACACCTGGCAATCCGTAAACTTGTTTTATTCCTGCTTTTATTAAGCTGCGTACAGCTGCTTGTCCTCCTGTTAATTCTGCCATCTATATTGCTAATACTTTTTTTACTGCGTCAATAAAAACTCCATTTGCTTCTTCTGTACCTATAGATACTCTGATACATCCATCAGCACCAAAGTTATTTACAGGTCTAACCATCACTCCTTCTACCACCATTTTTTCTTCAAATTCTCTTGGGTCCATTCCTGGTCTGAACATGATAAAGTTCGCTTGCGAATCCCAATACTTAATATTGCTCTCATCAAAGAACTTGCAAATTCTTGCCCGCTCTACTTTTACTAAAGTTTTAAACTCATTCAAAAACGATTCGTCTTGCAATGCTGCGATTCCAGCAGCCATTGTCAATACGTTAATTGAGAAAGGTCTAGCTAATTGCCTTAGGTAATTGCTAATCTCTGTATTTGCATAAGCATATCCGATCCGCATTCCTGCCAAGCCATAAGATTTTGAAAAACTATTTATGGCTATCAATCTATTGTTAGTATGCACAAACTCTTCTGCTGTACAGAAATCATCTGCTTCTGCCAATTGGAAATAAACTTCATCATAAACTACTACCACATGATCAGGCACACGATCTAAAAGATCAACCAATACTGATTTTGGGATATAAGAACCAGTAGGATTGTTGGGACTATTTAAAAATATTAATCTCGTATTGTCATCAATCGATTCAATAATTTTTTCCACATCCAGATCAAAATTCTTTTCTAAAAGTGGTATACTTTTTACTGTTCCTCCACATCGAGTAACGTATAGTTTATATGCTCCAAATGCTGGTTGATTAATAATAGCATTTAATCCTTGATCTATGAATGCTCTACAAATCAGCTCTATGATTTCGATACCACTATTGGCACAAATAAAATTTGCAGCTTCCAATGTTTTATACTTTTCAGCAAGCGCGATGCATAAATTTTTATCTGTACGTGGAGGGTACTGCGAAATTTTTACAAGACTATCTTTTATAGCTTGCAATGCTTTTGGAGAAGGACCAAGTGGGTTTTCGTTAGAAGAAAGTTTATAAATTTTCTTAGTTGTTTTCCCCTTGATATCATCTATTCCTTTGCCACCTTTGTACTTACTTTTTGGTGTTAAGTAAGGTTTAAATATATTTGTTTTTGTGTCTTTCATTATGGATTCAAGATATGGATATTAACGGAATGAACGTTTTGGATTTGTTGTATTTTAATGCTATTAAAGTTGGACATATCGGTCAGAAGATTTCTTGTTTTAAAATTTGAAAAAAAATGAGGACATTTATACAATGGATCAAACAAAATCAATTATCGCATTGGCATTTTTAGTATTGGGATCAATTTTCGTTTTTTCAACGATTTTTGCCTTGATTTCTTTGATGAATTATGAACCCGATGTGGACAAATCTAAGTTTTCTAATTTGTTGTATATTTTTCGGGTACCTATAATTAGTTTGGTATTGTTGCTTTTTGTTATTGGGGTTGTTATTCCTTGGATTGGGTAGTTAGCTGTCAGCAAAAAAAAAAGAAAACACGAAATCAATTATGAAAATCGGATTTGACAATATTTACGAGCAAATAATTCCAATGGAACAATTCCGATTGAAATGGAGATTTACGGAAGAGAAATACGACAAATTACCTGAAATTCATCTTGAACAATTAAAACCTCTAAATGAAAAAGCATCAGAGTTCATTTGGGATTTTATTTCAAGCTCAGAAATGCATAGTGAAACTCCTTTTAAGAAGGATTTTTTCAAGACAATAGATAAAGCAAAAATTTTAGATTCAAATGAAAAAGAGATTAAAAAATGGCTTTACCAAAGAGGATTACCATTTGAAAAAGAAGTTTTTCTTTCGTGGCAACCAGAAGATGCGATGATAGTTCCTTGGAAATTACTAATAAAATATTTTGACAGTTTCTATTATGGTTCATCTGATGACTTAACAATTATTGACCAAAGTTTAAATTGGGCAGTTTTGTTTTATCACGAAGATGAAATATACTTTGGAACAAATAAAGAGTTTATGTCGAGTGAAACCTTTGAAAATGTGGATTTCATTTGGTAAAATAAATTGAAATAAAAAAGAAGCCGAACAGCTAACAATGTGTATGATGTTCATTGCGAGCAAAAGCTCGCAACGCCACATACACGAGACCGTTACTGACAACAAAGTGAAAAAATACAAAAACATATATCTCCTAATATTGGCTATCACATTAGCAAGTTGTGAAACAGAAATAGAATTCATAA
>JAHDBF010000143.1 GCA_020630525.1 Saprospiraceae bacterium | reverse complement strand
AATGAAAAACAACATGCAAAACAACCAAAGAAAATGCCAATGCAATTCCTACCCTTAACACTCTTGGGTCATCATATTGAATCAGATCTTTCCACTTGGTCCAACCACCATTCCAAGATGCAATCGCTATAACTGAAAATGCAAGCAACATCACCCACCCTGCCCTGACAAAATAATTCATATCAGGAAATAAATATTCTTTGAATAAGAAATTCATAAATCCAGAAAGTATGAATACTGCTAAAGTTACTTTTCTATTTGGAGCTATTAAAAATACAGCAGTACAAATTAGCACCACAATACCACAATTAATATAATATCGTAACTCATTGAGCGTATGCGTAAAGGCATCTTCTGGATTTTCAAACTTAACATACAGTAAGATTAATCCCATTACAACTCCAGTAACTAGAGATACCAATATAGCTTTCCTTCCAGAATTAACAACTTGTGTATCCGTCGCTTCCTTATTAATATATTCCTTGTAAATATCTATTGACCAAAGAGTTGCCAAAGAATTAAAAGTAGAATCTACTGTACTCATCAAAGATGCAAATAATGCACAAAGGATAACTCCTTTCACACCTATAGGCAGATATGTTTTTACCAAATACGGAAACGCCAAATCTGGTTCCGCTAACGGACTACATTGCTCTTGCAAAATCGCGTATAAAGCAATACCAGGAATAACAATTAAAACAGCCATAACGTACTTCATCAATCCTCCTACCATTAATCCTATCTGTGCTTGTTTTAGACTTTTTGCTGCAATCGATCTCTGCATAACCGTTTGGTTTGCACACCAATAATTTATATTTAACAAAAACAAACCAAAGATATGTGTCCATGGTAACTCTTTATGATCCGATGGTAAATGTAAATGCATTTTATCTCCTGCTTTGGCATACAATTCTCCCCATCCTCCAAGATGATAGATAGACACAAATAAAACTGCAAATCCCCCAAGCAATAGAATAGTAAACTGGATAATATCAGTCTTAACAACTGCAGCTAATCCTCCCAAGTAAGTATAAATAGCACTAAACACACCTAATGCTACAACCAATATTGAGATCCTAATAATTCTATCCTCATGGAGAAAAATAAGGTACTCTTCAAACACCAACTCAGCTGCGTAGGCGCCCCAAAATAAGGCAGCACCTAAAGTTATGGTTGAAAACAAAGTAATATTGGCAATAGTATAAAATAATGAGACTGTCTTTCCTAACCGCTTTTTTATAAATTGAGTTATCGTAATTATCTGTTCTTTAAGATATAACGGTACGAATATAAACGCTGCCATTAATATCCCTTGGATTGCATTAATTTCCAAACTGGCTTGCGCCAATCCAAACAAATAAGCTGAACCCATCATACCTAAAAACTGAAATCCATTGATGTTAGTAGCTATTGTTGATATGGCGATCGATGGCCATTTGAGATTTCTATTAGATAAAAAGTATTGTTCTGTAGTGACATCTTCTTTAGATCGACCTGATAAGGCAGCTATCATTATTATAGAAAAGTAAGCAATTACTATTATCAAATCTATCATAGCATATTATTTTCTTAGGCCGAAAGCCAAAGGTGTATTTGGCTCAAAAGTGGTTTGTCTACCCAATGCTTGTGGCAGCGACACCGTTTTAAGTTTAGGCAAAACGTATTTAGCAAACATCTTACATTCGTCTAAGTGAGGATATCCAGAAAAAATAAAAGATCGGATTCCCATTCGCATATAATCTTTCAGTTTTTCTAATACTTGATCTGGGTCACCAACGATCGCTGCTCCACAACCAGATCTAGCTCTACCGATTCCTGTCCACAGGTTTTCTTCAACAAAGCCTTCGTTATCAGAAAGATCACGCATTGTCGTTTGTCTCGACACCCCGAGTGATTTACTGTCTAAAGCGCGATCTCTAATTTCTTTTCCCATCTCATCATCAACATGCTCCATTAATTTTTTGGCTGCTTGCCTAGCTTCAGCTTCAGTCTCTCTAACGATCATATGTATGCGCAAACCAAAATCAACGGTACGATTATACGTTGCCGCTTTTTCACTCATTGTTTTCATCAATTCATGAAGACGTGTTTTAGTCTCTGGCCACATAAGATAGACATCACAATGTTGCGCACAAAGTTCAACTCCAGGTGGAGAATAACCACCAAAATAAAGTAACGGTCCACCATGTTGTTGATAAGGTTTTACAGGTTCTGTAGTGTCAAGTTTTAGATTATAAAATTGTCCTTGGAAATCAATATGGTCTTGCGTCCAACCCTGTTTAAGTATTTCTATCACCTCACGAGAACGTTGATATCTATCTGCAGAACTCATATTCTCACCTGGCAAATTTGAAGAAATAATATTTATGGTCAATCTCCCTTGCAGAATATGATCTAAAGTAGCAATTGCACGACCGAGCATAGGAGGGTGTACTTCTCCACACCTTATGGCAGTTAGTAAATTTATTTGTTTTGTTAATGGTGCTACTGCAGAAGCAAAAGTAAGTGTATCCTGTCCTACTTGATAAGATGATGGACATAATATGTTCCTATATCCTAGTCTATCCGCTGTCAATAAAATATTGGAAGTGTTCTGCCAATTACTCTTATAACGAAAATCATGCTTTCCTAAATATTCATCATCACCATTACAAATTGGTGCAAACCAAGATATCTCTGCGGCGTCTAATTTCTCTGATCTTATTTTTATTTTTTCCATAATGCTGTTACTTATCTTGAACTTAAGGGATTTCTACGCCAGTTGAAGTTTGAAATAAATCATACCATTCTTCGTGGGTTATTTTAATTTTTTGCGCGTCAATAGCAGACCTTACTCTTTCAATTTTTGTTGTACCAATGATTGGAGTAATCTTATGTGGATATTTATTTATCCAAGCTAATAGAATCTGATCCAAAGATGCATTATACTTCTCCCCGATCACTGCACACTTAGAGCGTATATTAAGAATACGTTGATGATCATCATCAGAAAACAAGGCTCCACCTCCAAATGGCGACCAACACGTAATCGTAGTCGCTAACCTTTGTGCTTGATCCAAAACTCCATCGTCAAAAGGATCTAAATGCATTAATGATAATTCAATCTGATTGGTCACTAATGGGTAAAAAGCATGTAACAATTCAAATTGTGACGTTGAAAAATTAGATGCTCCAAAATATTTTACTTTTCCAGATTTGTGCAACGTATTGAAAGTATCCGCAATCGCTTCAGCATCCATTAGATAATCAGGCCTATGGAGTAGCAACAATTCTATTTGTTCGACACCTAAATCACTAAGCGTTTGTTCCACTGAATTGATAATGTGTTGTGGTGTAGAATCATAAGATTTGATTGTATGATTCGGTCTGTTTTCAGCTATTAATTTTATTCCACATTTCGAGGTGATCCTAATTTTAGATTTTAAATCAGGTCTTCTTTTTAGTATAGATCCTATTTCGGATTCGGTGGTATAGGAACCATAGATATCCGCTAGGTCAAAATCTACTAAACCTAATTCTATGCATTGTTCTATAAAAGATTCTTGCTCAGCTAAACTTAGTTTTGCGCCCCAAGCTCCTAAGCGCATTGTTCCAATAATTATTGGAGAAAATGATATTTTATTATTCAATGTAATGTTGATTATAGTTCTGATCAAATATAATCAAAAGACTAAAATCGCTTACCTTCTCTATCCATAAGTTTCAAAAATCGTTTTGGAGGTTTTATTCTTATGTCTTTTTTTTCATTGGTTTTAGGATGTTGAAATGCAAGTCTGCAAGAACATAAGAACATGCCTTTACCAAGAATTGTCTTTCGCTTTTCTGCATACATTTTATCGCCTAATACCAAATATCCATTTTCTTTGAGATGGAGACGTATCTGATGTTTACGACCTGTTTTAGGAAATAATTTTGCCAAACTTAAAAAACCAAAAATGCGCGATTCTATAGTTTTGATATTTTCAAATGTGGTTACGGATTTCTTGCCATCAACAAGTTGGTCAAATTTTCCTTCTTTTGGTAATTGTCCATGCACTACGGCTTGGTATTCCTTTTCTATTTCTCCATTTTGAAAAGCTGTACCTAGTTTTATCAATGCGGATTTGGTTTTTGCAAACATGACCAGTCCTTTAGTGGGTACATCAATACGGTGTACTGCAATCGGTCGTGGCAGTGCATCCATTTCTTTACTATCCTTAGCAACGCCGATTAATGCATTTTCCATCGTTTTGAATCGATTACCATTTACAGCAATTCCGCCTGGCTTATTTACAATTATGAGACTTTCATCTTCGTAAATTACATCTACATCAGTGATATAGGCTTTTATTTTTGAAATGCCAGTACCTTTTAGTTGGATCGAATCGCCTTTATTTACAAAATCTCCTGAATTTGCTTTTCGACCATTAAGGTATAATCTTCCAGTATCAATTGCCTTTTTTGCAGCACTCTTACTTCCTAGAAGTGGAATCACATCACCTGCATAATCAACAATTCTAGTTCTAGGTTTAATAGAACGGACGATATATTTTTTATTTTTTATAGCCACGTATCAAAAGTAATCACTTCATAATGAATAAATAACCTATTTTCGAACCAAATAATAACATCATTAAAAAAAGCTTGTCATCGAAATTCAAAAATTAGCCATAAAGGTATTACCAAAAGCAGAGCGATCTATCAAACGGAAACATCCTTGGGTTTTCGAAGGAAGTATTGTTAAGCAAAATAAAGAAGGGAATTCTGGAGATTTAGCAATCATTTTTGATGGAAAGAAAAATAAGTTTTTAGCACTCGGTCTTTTTGATAAAGAATCTCCAATACGGATTAAATTACTTCAGTTTGGTAAAAGTGCGCAAATTGATAGATCTTGGTTTATTGACAAAATAGATACTGCATTTGAATTAAGAAAAGAATTATATCCTGAACATACTAATGCAATTAGACTACTTTATGGAGAAAGTGATGGACTACCAGGAGTAATATGTGATGTCTATGATAAAGTGGCAGTATTAAAATTATATTCAAATATTTGGGTGCCTTACATACAATTAATCATAGATGCCATTGATCAATTGAATATATGTGAGTCTATTGTCCTAAGGCTTGGCAGATCTGTAACCGAGTATTATGGCAAACATGGATTTACCGATAAGATGATCTTGCGTGGTACTCTTAAAGAGCCTAACGTTGTCTTTTATGAATATGGTGTTCGGTTTTCGGCGAATGTGTTAGACGGTCATAAGACAGGGTTCTTTTTGGATCACCGACAAAATCGAAAAAAGATAGGAGATCTATCAAAAGGCAAAACAGTCTTAGATGTATTTTCTTATGCAGGTGGTTTTGGAATTCATGCGCTAAAAGGTGGTGCAAAGGAAGTATCAAGTCTCGACATTAGTAAGCAAGCGCTCAAAGTTGCAAGCGACAATGCAAAGCTAAATCTACATAGCGGCAAACACATAACGCTTTGCGGTGATGCGTTTCTGATCCTTAATGAATTGATTAATACCAATAAAAAGTATGATGTTGTAATCATCGACCCACCCTCTTTTGCCAAGCGCCAATCGGAAGTAGCATTGGCAAAAAAGCAATATGCTCGACTTGCAGAACTGGGTGCTATGTTAGTAGCACAAAATGGAATTTTACTTCTTGCTTCTTGCTCAAGTAGAGTAACCGCAGATGATTTTTTTGCATTAAATCAAGTTGCACTTACTAAAGGAAAACATAAATTCCAACTTATAGAGAAGCAGTTTCATGATATAGATCATCCTATTGGAATTCCAGAAGCTGCTTATCTGAAGTGTGGATACTACCGTTTAGTTCTTAGTTTTTAATGTCTCAGAATCCATTCGAATTTATAAGATAAAATTGTATTTTGAAGGGTATTTTATGTTATAACCAATCTTTAATTTTTTGGATTCCTTTTTAGGAATAGCAATATTTATATGCCCAATTCCTGTATCTGTATTTATCACAAACTTACTTGAATCATCGTTTTTCTCAACTGCAATTTCTTTGAGTGTAGATACTGGAATTTGATCACTAATTTCAATATTTATATCTACAGACTTTTGATTCACTATATTTATTTCATACATCCATTCCGTACGTTTTTTAGCAGTTAATCCGATTTTCTTTGTGAAATATTTTGTTCTTTTTCTTTCAACGATTATTTTTCGATCAATACCGAGACTTAATTGCATACTGTCTTTTAATCCATCTGGATCTAGAAATGACTTACCAATGTATGCTCCCTCAAAATATAAATTCATATTTCCTTTGAGTAGGTTTTTATCTTCCCATTCGTCAATGTAGGCTGTTAGGTAAACGGAGTTATTGATTTTCGGAACAGCATGATAAGCAAAATCAGCTGGAAGCTCAATGGATTGCAAAGAGATTTCCACATGTTTGCCATCTGAATTTATAGAATAAGGATTGTCCAAAGTGAATTTAAAATTCAATTCAGATTCTTCGATTTTCATATCTGGAATTGCTTTACGATATTCGTTTTTGCTTTTTAAGCCAGCTGCTTTTCCAGAAATTGACCCAATAGAATTATTACTCCTTCCAAGTCCAACAACAACCACCTCAGATAATAATTGAGCATTCGCATCCAACTTTACATTATGTATTGCAGCGTTTACTTGTAAGCTTTTTTCACTATATCCAATATAACTGAATTTTAACATATTAGATGTATTCGTTTTGACGATTTCATAATAACCATCTACATCGGTTGCTGTGCCAATATTAGTTCCATCCCAAAATACAGTTGCTCCTATTAGTGGTTCGCCAATTTCATCAGTAACGTACCCAGATATCTTATTGAAATCACGACTATAATTATTTCTACTCGATTGAGAACTTTTATAATTTGGAAGATATATTGGATTAAGTTTTGGTAGCGTTTTCGACACATTCGTGTTCTCATTTGAAAAGCTTAACTTGACTTCGTCCCAAACTTCACCTGTATTTTGATATACATTTGCTTTTTGAATAAGTTCTATTGGTTCATTGATACTTTTTGCCCGTAAATCGTAAGTTGTGTACCAACCTGCGTTTCCAACTTGGTAATTAATTTTAAGTGATACTTTATCTCCTTTAGAACCGAACACTTCAACAATCAAATCCATTGGTTCGTTTTTTAATGAAGGATCTTGTTGAGCAATTGTATTTGATAACTTTACAATTGATGATTTTAAAGAATCTATTTTATTGTTATAAGTTCTTCTCTGATGAAAAATGCTATGCAGTCTTTCATAATAATATTCATCTACATTCTTAAGGTCAACCAGTTGAATACCATTTTCGCCTACAATAAATTTATTTGCTTTGAGAAAATCTTCAGAAATTGAAAGTGCCTCCAATTCAATTTCCAATAATGATACGGTATCTGCCATAGCTTGCATTTCACTTTTGAATGCTTTTATACTTTTAGTCCTTTCTTTTGAAAAAAGATAATTTTTTCTAAACTTGACCGAACTGATTACGCCTTCTCCACTTAGTTTGACTTGTACACTATTTTGATCGATGAATGGAGAAATGCCTTGAATTGACAATAGTGATTTATCTCCTAACAAGGTCACTTCTTTGGAGGTACGTTCCACATTTGCGGTATAACTATATACAGTGACTGCATCAATAGTAGTGTTAACTATCTGAGGTTCCGAAGGAGAATAAATAGAAAGAAAGTTGATCAGAAAAGCTTTAAATAACATCATAATACATGGTTTTGACAATTCAATTTAGTTTCATTTAGATTCAAGATCAAGCAGAAACTTTATCCTAGTCGTGCCAAACAATCAAAATAAATTAATCACAATTTTCACCAACCATTTTAAAAGTATTAATTTACAACTCAATAGGTGAACTTGTTTTGTCTGAAACTTACAGTAATCCAAGGAATATTAAACTAAATGTAGCAGATCTTAAAGACCAACTCTACATACTACAAATAGAAAGCAATAATGAAATCATACATTTTGAAAAAATATTTAAAACAAAATAATTATAGTATAAATTATAAGGTAGGGTTAGCTATACTAGCCCTACTTTTCTTTAATGGGATAGGATACAGCCAAGAAGGGTTCTACAATAAATTCTTTTTTAAAGACGGGTCGGTAGGTGAAAATATCGAAACAAACGATCAACATATTTTTATTAGCGGAATAAATAC
>JAHDBF010000142.1:2627-8194 GCA_020630525.1 Saprospiraceae bacterium | reverse complement strand
AAATTCATTACACAGCTTTCATTATTACCAATAGTTAATACAAAGTCTTGACGCACCTTAGTACCGTTATTGTGTTGTGCTGGATTCCAATCGGACATATTACAAATCACCTCTTTAAGTAAATCGTCAATTTTTTTATCACCTGAGGATTCGAATACGAATGGATCAACGACCGAACCATCTTTATCGATAGAAAATTTTATGGCAGCCAAAGCGTATCCACGGATTAAAGTGTCGGGGATGTATTTTATGGCATTGTTAGAAATATATGTTCTTAACTCTTCAGTGCCTTTTGGAAAATATGCTTCTTGTTCTGCATCTATAATAAATGAAAAATCTATAAGTCTACTTTCATTGTCTTTTAAATTATTTTTTGGAATGTAAGACACTTTCATCTTGATCTCAGAGGCTGTGTCGGCAGCATAGATTTGATCTTTTTGTTTTTGAGACAAAGTATCATTTTGACTACTGGACAAAATCGTTTTTCCATTTTGAATAGTAATTAGTGATACAGAAATATACTCTGCAATCCAATCAGATTTGTAATAAGGATTTATATCAATGATTGTTTTTGCTTCTGATAACATTTCTGATGTAATAGAAAGCGGAGGATACACTCTGTGGATATCAAATTCTAGTGATTCAATTTTACTTTCTTGTAAAAAACTAAAATTTTGAATGCCAATAAGTATGGATAGTATTATAATTAGCTTGATTTTCATCTTACTAAATTATTGATTTTTTATGCGAAATGCTGGTATAGTTAGCTTTTAACAACTTTTTATCATTCTGATTTTACACGAATAAGCCCTTTTTGTGCGCTCTCATCATCAGGGTTTATTCTAAGACAAATATTATAGTCTTCTTCTGCTGCTTTTTTGTTTCCTTGCAATTCCTGTGAGAATCCTCTGTAATAGTAAGCTTTTGCATCTGCTGGCGAATTAAGTGCAAGAATATTAAAATGCTCATATGCCAAAGCAAAAGAGTCAATGCCCAAATATAGTATCCCAGCATTTAGTGGAGCGGCAGCATATTGCCTGTCTAACTGCATGATCTTACGATAGATTTCTATAGCTCCATAAACATCATCATTGTTTTGTAAGTAAAAAGCTTTTGAATGCAAGGCATTTATGTTTTTACTATTTACTTCAAGTGCTGCGTTGTAAAAATCTAATGCTTTTGGGTTTTTTTGTTCTTCATAAATAGATCCAATATTGATCCATCCATCTATAAGTTCTGGTTCGATTTCTACCGCATTTTTAAAAGAATTGATGGCTTGTGTGGTATCTCCCATTTCTTTTAAATTCATACCCATCATAAAATGTGCTTCAGCGTTTTGCGGATCTTGAGCCAAAATCCTTCCAATATTTTTAATAGAAGATTCATGTTGTTTTAAGATGAGATAAAACTCAGATAACTTGAGTTTTGTCAAGCTACTATTTGGAAATAATTCTGCTGTAGTTTCTAGAACATCCAATGCTTTTTTTGATTGATAATTATCTAAATAACCATCCGCAAGTAGATGTCTGTAACTGATGTTTGTAGAGTCCAATTTGATCGCTATTTTTAAATCTTCTATGGCTTCTTGGTAGGCTTGATTATTGGTATATATTTTTGCTCTTTCAAAATAGTTTGCCGCATTTTCCGGCTCACTATTGATTAGATTTGTAGCCGCATTTAATTCTGGAAGCCCTGTTTCAGCAACTGTATTTTGTTTTACCTTAGGATCATTGTCACAAGAAATCAATACAGCCAGTAAAAGTAATGTGATAATATTTTTCATAGTTTAAAGGTACATATATCCGCGTATTATAGTTTTGGCTTTGCCAATTAAAAATACATGCTCGTTGTTTACGCGACAAGTCAACGTTCCAGTTCTTTTAGATAATTGCTTTGCACTAAAATGATTTTTACCTTTTCTTTTACACCAGTAGTTAGCAAGTAGCGTATGTGCCGAACCAGTTACTGGGTCTTCATCCACACCATAGCTAGGATAAAAACATCGGCTTACAAAGTCATAGTGATCGCCAGCAGCAGTGATAATCAATCCTCGTTTGCCAAATTTTGCTATTTCTGCAAAATTAGGTTTTGCTTCTTGCACTGCTTTTTGATCTTTTAAAACCAATAGGTAATCATCTTTACCTTCAAAAACAGATTGAAACTCAAAACCTACATCATCGAAAATTTCTTTTAGATATAAAGGTTTTGCTTCATCAATTGGAAACTTCATTTCGTAGATGTCCATTCCCGTTTTTGTAACTTCCAATGCACCACTCAAAGTATGAAAAGTGATTTCCTCCTTGACTCCTGCTTCATTATATAAAATATGCGCACTTGCTAAGGTGGCATGCCCACAAAGACTTACTTCTTTTACAGGAGTAAACCATCTAAGATCATATCCTCCAAGTCCGCTTTTGACTAGAAATGCTGTTTCTGATAGATTAATTTCTGAAGCAATATTTTGCAGTACTTCATCTTCTAGCATTGATTCTAACAAGCATACAGCCGCTGGATTGCCCTCAAATGGTGCATTAGCAAAAGCATCTACTTGAAACAAGGGTATCTTCATAAATTATTTTTTCAGTAAATTTCCTAAAAAGTTCATTCCCAAGGATGCGATATCATCTTTATAATCTCCATCACCATCTCTATCTAAAATACTGCCTAAAATTCCATTTGTAGGATTATGGCTTTGTGGTGTAGGACTAGCCCCTTTTAATAGGTCTAATATTCCAGATTGACTCACATTATTTTGTCTTTTAGATTTACCCAGTGCAGCTAATACTATTGGTGCAAGTGTAGTCAATAATGACATGGCTTGAGATTGATCTATGCCATTTTTTTTAGTCATGAGATTTATTACGCTACCAATATTATCACCCAGCACATGTGACAAAATACCTGCACCATTTACCATACTTTTATTTTGGAAATTGTTACTGCCAGTAACATATCCCATAAGGTCGTCTAATATGCTGCCATCGTGATCTCTATCCAAAGCGCCAGAAAGCGCTGAGAGACCAGAGGAATCAGACGCATTATCGGTTAATGCTGATAAAAGAATATTTATACCTGTTTGTGTAGCATTTGTCGTTTGGTTTTGGTCGTTCAGATTGATGAGAGAACCCAAAGCATTTATGGTATCTCCAGAAATATTTTTTTGTAAAATGTCAAATAATACGTTTTCCATGATAATATTTTAAAGTTTGGTAAAGTTTTTGTTATCAATTAATTACAGATTATGATTTTTATTAATATGTAAATGATTTAATATGAAAACTTCATTAATTATTTTGCTTAGTTTCATGAGTTCGTTCTTTTATCCAACTTCTGAACATGAAACTGCTAGTGAATATATTCAAAATTTTAAAGAAATAGCGGTTTCTGAAATGATGAGGACTGGAATTCCTGCTAGTATAAAGTTGGGTCAAGCTATGTTAGAGTCAAATATGGGTAGGAGTGAATTGGCGAGTTACGCCAACAATCATTTTGGAATAAAATGTGGAGGAAGTTGGGATGGTACTTCATACTATGTAGAGGATGATGAATACAAGAAAGGAAAAAAGATAAAAAGTTGTTTTAGAAAGTATGATAACGTAGTAGAATCATTCTTGGCACATTCTGAATTTTTAGCAAATTCAAAAAGATATGCTGACTTATTTAAATATGATAGAAAAGACTATAAAGCGTGGGCACATGGACTGAAAAAAGCAGGTTATGCAACAGATCCTAATTATCCAACAAAATTGATCAGCGTAATAGAAAAGTTTGAGTTATATCAATATGACAACAATGAAACTTATTTCTCTAGTAATTCTGATAGTGATAAAGCATTGGAAGATATTGATGCAATAGAATCAAATACTTATGCAGAAACTACTGCTTCTACATATGCTGTACAAAGTGTAAATAGATCCAAAATGATCATCAGTACAGGAAATGAATCATTAAAACAGATTGCAAAAGACCAAAACGTTTCAATAGACGATTTAAAGAAATATAATGCGCATTCAAATGTATCTTCATCAAGAAAGATGAAAAAGGGCACTGTAGTATATTTGGAAGAAAAGAGATATAACTATGATGGTTCAGAAGATTATCATCTGGTAAGGTCTGGAGAAACTATGGAAGACATTTCTAATATGTATGGTGTAAAGCTAGAAACTCTGTATTTAAAAAATAAAATGCCTAGAAAAGCACAGCCATTTCCAGGTGAAAAAGTTTATTTGAAAGGATTGATCAGACTTAAGAATACACCTAGGTATTTTAAAAAAGGAAATAGAAAAGCATCCAAGACTTCTCGTTTGTTTTAACAATAAACGTTTGTACCTTGGAGTTTTTAAACAATACATATGTTAGTAAGATTTAGCACAATTGTAATTATATTATCATCCATCGTGGTTCAAAATTCTACAGCCCAAGGCTATTATTTTGGACCACGTGGTGGTTTAGCAATTGCATTTCAAAATTGGAACAATATACAGAGAGATCCATTGCTTGCATTCCAAGGGGATTTATTTTTAGAAACCAATGATGAAGAGAATAAGGGTTCTCTATTTGCTATGCTTGGATACCATACTCGAGGCAGTTCTATAAGAGTTGCTAATTTTTTGAGTGGAGCAAATTTTCAACAAGGTATTAAATTTAATAATGCTGTATTGACTATTGGTGCGAAGAAAAAAATTGATTTATCAGAAAAATTTGTGCCATATTACCAAGTCGGCTTGAGAGCAGAATATACTGTGAGTAATAATTTAGATGAATTAAGTCCATTACAATCTACGTATTATCCTTTTGCAGAATTTGTAAATAACTTTAATTATGGAATAAACTTAGGAGGTGGATTTGAGTATGTGATTGATGAGCTAATCACTTCGTTCATAGATTTTAATATTGCTCCTGATATTTCATTTCAGTATAGACAGCCTGCCATCCAAAATGTGATTAGTCCATATAATGGTCAGCCAACATCGATTCCTGCAAGAGACATTAGAAATTTTAATATTGAAATATCTATTGGGTTTAAGTTTTTGAGGAAAGTGATTTATGTAGACTAAGATTCAATTTCTAGTTTAAAAGCAGTGCATTTTTGTAACCAAAATGTATCTATAATTTTTATGGTTTCAAAATACTCTATGATATCAATTGGTTTTACGAGATAGGCGTTTGCATTGTTTTCGTAACAATCTTTTAGATCCCCATATAATTCTGAAGTCGTAAATATTATAGTAGGAATATATTTTAGTACCTGATCAGTTTTTATTTTCTCTAATATTTTTTTCCCATTTACCATTGGTAGGTTAAGGTCTACGATTATTAAATCTGGTAGCTCTACATATCCTGTATTGGAAAATTGTGATAAATAGTCTAGCGAAGATTGTCCATCCTCGATCACGGTTAGATCAATGTTTAAATCGTAATAAGTTATTGCCTCTTCAAATAAAGCAATATCTCCTAAGTTATCTTCGATAAGGAGAATGTGTTTTTTTGTCATGGATAAGCTTTGTTAAACTGTGCTTAATATACTGACAGTTTAAAAGGTAGGAAGTACCTACTTTTATAGATTT
>JAHDBF010000142.1:0-2527 GCA_020630525.1 Saprospiraceae bacterium | reverse complement strand
GCATTGACAAGTTGATGACCTAGAATGCACAAGGCAACTCTATAGAAACAGTTTAATGAACTATACCCCACAAAGTCCAACATATTACAAAATATATTCTTAGCAAGAGAAACACTACACAATATCATACTGTTAATATACATAGCTAAACAAACAATATGCAAACACTTACAAACAAAACAGCACTCATCACAGGCGCATCAAAAGGCATCGGACTAGGTATCGCAGAAGCCATGGTCAAAAACGGAATGAATGTTATTATCACTGGAAGAAATCAAGATTCACTTAACCAAGCTTGTAATTCACTAGATGGAATCTCCGCTGGTAAGTGCTTAGCAGAAGTTGCAGACGTACGAAGCATAACGGATATGCAACGCGTTGCTCAGTCTGGCATTGCTAAATTTAATGCTATAGATATTGTAATCGCCAATGCAGGAGTTGGTCACTTTGCCTCTATAGAAGATTTGACATCAGAACAATGGTCAGATATGATTGATATCAATTTGACTGGTGTATTCAATACAATTAAACCTTGTATCGAATCACTTAAACAAACCAAAGGATATTTCATCACTGTAGCGAGTCTAGCGGGTACAAACTTCTTTGCAAAAGGATCTGCATATAATGCCAGTAAATTTGGATTGGTAGGTTTTACGCAAGCTGTAATGATGGACTTGAGAAAGTATGGAATCAAAACTACAACCTTGATGCCTGGAAGTGTCGCGACTTATTTTAACAACAATACACCTTCAGAAAAAGATGCTTGGAAAATCCAACCACAAGACCTTGGACAAATGGTAATTGATTTATTAAAACTTGATCCAAGAACTTTGCCTAGTAAAGTAGAGATTAGACCTTCGTTTCCGCCAGCTAAATAATTTATCATCATCATAATAGTATTACCTTTATATCGATGAAAGCAGTTATTATTGATGACATATCATTGGCAATTGAGACGTTAAAAGCTGACATAGCAGATTACTGTCCTGAAATAAAAATATTAGGTACAGCAGATGGTGTAGTCTCTGGAGCAAAATTGGTAAAAAAACTGAACCCAGAAATTATTTTTCTCGATATAGAAATGAATGACGGAACAGGCTTTGATCTATTGGAATTATTACATCCACCTATTCCCAAAGTGATTTTTACAACTGGTTCGCATGAATATGCCATCAAAGCTTTTCGCTATGCAGCCATTGATTATTTATTAAAACCTATAGAAGGAGAACTACTGGCACAGGCAGTACAAAAAGCAAAGTCTCAGCACAGTACTTCTGGAGAACAAGTAGCCATCGCCAAATCTACCATCAATGATTCTTCAAATTCTAAACTGGCATTAAACACACAAAAAGAATTAAAGATTGTAGAAATAGCAGATATCATCAGATGTGAGTCATTTAGCAATTACACCACATTCTTCTTAAAAGACACGACTAAGGTGATCGTCACTAAACCTCTGAAGGAATATGATCTTATCCTTTCAGAAAAAGGATTTTTGAGGACGCACCAATCTCACTTGGTTAATAAAATCTACATTCACTCATATCAAAAAAAGGATGGAGGATACTTACTATTAAATGATAATGAATCTAGGATTCCAGTCTCTGTTAGGAAGAAGTCAGAAATAATAGCTGCGCTAAAAAACGCATTCTAAGATAACACTACGAATTCTCAAAATAGTACTACACTTACTTTTACTGCGATTCAATTAACTCATTAAGCCTTCATATTTGAAGTATTAAATGATTAAAAAAATTGAATGTTATGAAAAAGATTATTTGTTTTATCGCTATTGTTTGTCTAATTAATGTTTTTGGATTTTCAAATAATCCAATCGAACACACACACCTTACCGTTGTTGCTGGATCAGGCATAAAATTGAGAGTACAACCATCTTTACAAAGTCATGTTATTAAAGTCATCCCTTATGGCGACCATGTAGAAATGAGACATGACAGTGTACAAGTGGAAGATAGAATAGAGTGGCTAGATGGTAAGTGGATCAAAATAGAACATGAAGGAGATACTGGATATGTATTTGATGGGTTTCTCTCTACCTTACCGACACCAACATTGGACTTTGAGTTATCGCAAGAAGACTTGGCTTTTATTCCAGCATTGGATTCTTGGGCTTCATATCGATTTTCTCCTACTGCTGAGGCACACACTATTGAAAGAGCAGGTCAGATAAAAGTTATCACTCCATTGGAAGGTGGACATAAAAAAATAGAATTGGAAACTCCTTACATGTACAAACTTTCAGTGCAACTCCAAGACAAAGAAATTCACGAAGCTTACAACTTACTAAGAGGAATGCTTTTGACTGATTATGAATTGGCAACTTTCAACAGGAAAACTTTATTCATCGAAAATAACGTAGGTGATATCCACAAGATTAAAGTAGCGCTAGACGAACCAATAGAAATTAAAAAATTGCCTAATAATAGAATTCAAATAAGTGTTATCAGTTTTCACGAAGGTTGTAAACTATAACAGAATTATTAATCGCGTTTCGGATGGAGGCCAC
>JAHDBF010000141.1 GCA_020630525.1 Saprospiraceae bacterium | reverse complement strand
AAAAAAGTTTTTCGTTATATATTAAGGAAACTTAGCTATAAATTCTACTCTTCTATTTTGCTTTCTTCCTTCAGCAGTAGTGTTGTCTCCTATTGGTTGAGACTCACCATAACCTGCAGAATTTAATCTTGCTGGATCAACACCTTTCTTGATAAGGTATTCCATTACTTGCTTAGCTCTCTTTTCTGATAATTTCTGATTTCCTGACTCAGAACCTCTGTCGTCAGTGTGACCATTTACAGAAACGGTAATTGTTGGGTTAGCACCCATAATAGCAACTACATTATCTAACACATCATTAAAGTCAGACTTTGCAAATATGTTTCTTGATCCAGAATCAAAGTAATAAGGTGCGATATAGATTCTCTTAGGACATCCATTAGCATCTACATTTCCTCCTCTGTTTGGACATTTGTCATCTTTGTCAGCAACACCATCTTTATCAGAATCTGGACAACCATTTAAGTTACCAGCAACTTCTGGACACATGTCTTCATCATCTGGAACACCATCGTCGTCAGTATCAGACTTACATCCGTTAGCCATGTCACCAGCTACTTCTGGACACTCATCATTGATATCTGCAACTCCATCGCCGTCACCATCTGGACAACCAGCAACTGGACCTGCTACGTCAGGGCAGTTATCATCTTTGTCGATTACCCCGTCACCATCAGTATCTGGACAACCTTTGAATTGAGAAAGACCAGCCACTTCTGGACAATCATCTTTAATATCAGCAACTCCATCACCGTCACCATCTGGGCAACCATCAACTGGACCTGCTTCTTCAGGACATTCGTCATTTTTATCGATTACACCATCACCGTCTGTATCAGGACAACCATTAAATTGTGCAAGACCAGCTACGTTTGGACAATCATCCAATTCGTCTTTGATACCGTCACCATCAGAATCAGGACATCCGTTAAATTCTTTTAAACCTGGGATATCTGGACACTCATCTTTTCTGTCACCAACTTTGTCACCGTCTCTATCTTGTCTTCCAAGATTGATTCCGAATCCTAATTCGTGTAATAAGTTTGCATCATTACCATCTTCACCTACTCCAACATTTTGTACATTTAAATCAGGGGATAATCCATCATAATCATCTCCAAAATATAAACTATACGCACTATGCCACCATAGATCTAATCTATCTAATATTTGCCATTTGATTCCTAAACCAACTGGTATTTTAAAACTAGATTCGTCTGCACCATTTTCAACATTTGCAAAGCTTTGAAATCCTAACCCAGCAGAAACGAAAGGTTTAAATTTATTTTTCAAAATTTTGTATTGTGCACCTAATGCAACCTGAGTAACATCTCCAAGGAAGTCTTGTTCGTTTTCCATAGTTACACCAGTAAAACCATGTCTTCCCATTGTTCCTCCTAAATAAAGGTCAAAGTTCTTGTTTAAGTATTTAGAAATTCTCAATCCAACGTGCCCTTGTGACGGCTGATCGAAGTCAAAAAATGAATTTCCTTTGTCTCCATTGTAGACCATTCTACCACCACTAATACCAACTTGCCATTGGCTATAATCGTTTTGAGCATCCACAAATAATACGAGCATCATGAATGAGGCAAGTAAAAATAGCTTTTTCATATTTCGTCTTAAATTTAAAGTAAAAAGTTTTCAAGTTTTTCAGAATGAATCTATAATATATATAAATATTTTGATTCAAGATACAAACATAAGGATTTTAACCCTAATATCATTGCATCTTTGATGATAGGAATAGATTAAATTGTAATGGAATAGCTAATAAAAGCCCAATCTAATGGACTAAAGATAAACAAATGAATTAATACACCACATTTACTGACTTCAAATTGGTATAATTATATACACCTACCTTCCCCAATTCTGTACCAAAACCAGATTGTTTATATCCGCCTAATGGCAAATTAGCATCTGATCTGACTGGTGAGTTTACTGCTAAAAAACCAGCTTTTAACTCATTTATACACAACATTGCTTTATTAATATCCTGTGTCCAGACTGTCCCTGCCAATCCATAACGAGAATCGTTGGCTTTTTGTAATGCATCTTCGATATCATCAAAAGGTACTGCGACCAATACTGGACCAAAAATTTCTTCTTGTACCACAAAATCTTGATTGTTTTCACAACTAAAGATGGTTGGTTTCATAAAATATCCTTTCGACTTTGGATTATTTCCTCCTGTAATCAATGTTGAGCCATCTTCAACTCCTTGCTTTATATATCCATCGATACGTTTCCAATGATTTTTAGAGACCAATGGGCCTAATTGTGCATCTTGGTCAAATCCATGCGAAATACGCATCCGATCTGCAACATGGCATATATCAGTTAGGATTTCATCATAATTAGATTTTTGAATGTAGACACGTGATCCTGCAACGCACACTTGTCCAGCATTCCTAAATATTCCAGCGGCAATTCCTTTAGCGACTTCTTTTCTATTGGCATCTTGAAAAACTATTGCTGGTGATTTTCCACCCAATTCCAATGAAATATCGGTCATATTATCCAAGGCATTTTTGCCAATGGCTTTTCCAGTAGCAGTCGAACCAGTAAAGGTTATTTTAGCAATGTCCTTATGATTTACTAAGCTAGCACCTGTTGTTTTCCCATCACCAGTTAGCACGTTTAGCACTCCTTTAGGAAATCCTGCTTCCATGACCAATTCTGCTAAATATAATGCACACAGTGGAGTCTCTTCAGAAGGTTTTAAAACCACGGTGCATCCTGCTGCAATCGCAGGGGCAATTTTCCAAGCGGCAATTGATAAAGGAAAATTCCAAGGTACGATCGCTCCTATTACGCCTTTAGGTTCACGACGGGTAAACGCAAAATTTTGTTTTCCCATTTTTTGTCGCATCGATATATCAATGGTTTCTCCTTCGAGCTTAGTACACCATCCTGCATAATATCTGAATGTCCTTACTGCACCCATCACATCTGAAGAACGGGCATCACCAAGTAATTTCCCATTTTCTAAAGTGATTAAAGAAGCTAATTCCTCTTTGTTTTGTTCTATTAAATCTGCCAATCTAAACATCAATAATTCTCGATCAGCAGGATACATTTTACTCCATTCTATAGAATTGAAAGTACGTTTTGCAGACTCAACTGCTTTGTCAACATCTTCTGCATTAGCGACCCTAATCTTTCCGACTGGCTTTTCTGTTGCAGAATCTATTACCCGTATTTTTTTATCTGAAGAAGCAGAAACATATTCGCCATCGACAAACATTTTATGTTCTTCTTTATCTAAAAATGTAGTTAACCTAGCTGGTAAATTCATTGAATATATTTTGTCTCACAATTTACATTAAAAAATTCATGCCTTCGACAGCAACATTATAACCCAGTGATTCTAAATATTGTTTTTCCTTACTATTTTCCTTTAGCAATGGATTGGTATGATTAAGATGAATGAAATAAATCTTGGATTTTTGTGCTTTATCTAATTTTTCAAATTGCTCGATACTTTCTTCTACAAATGGGTGTGGAATCTGACTCATATCTCGTCCCCATATTTCACCATTCTGAAAAAAAGTTCCATCGAGAAATGCATAATCTACCTTCTGAACCAATGCATTAATGTCGGTATCCCAAAGATTCCATTTGTCAATATCTGGAATAAATAATGCAGATTTATTGGGTCCAATAATTTTGAATCCTACCGTTTCTGAAAATTCATCTCGATGAGGAACTTCAAATGATTCTACAGAAAAATTTTCGTTTATCTGATTGTCATTTTCCAAATTTCGTAATTCAATATTTTTCAACTCTACCAATTGGCTCCAAGGTCCATTATTTTCTAAATAGGATTTCATCCTTGGTTTTGCATAAACAGGAATTTGTTTTGCACCCATTGCCTCACGACCCAAATGCATCAATCCTGTATAGTGACCCATATGTGCATGCGTCAAAAAAATACCATGAAGTAAACAACTGTCTTTCTGTGTTATTTCTAATTGATCTTTAAAATCAGGCGTAGCATCAAAAATCCAAGCAGCATGATTGTTAGGGTCACGAAATGCAATACTAGAAACCATTTTTCTAGCATCTTTATCATTCCACAAATTTTTACAACATGACTTCTTACAATTGGCTTGCGGATAACCTGCATCTTGCGCAATTCCTAGTATTGTCAAATGAGGTTCTAATATTGGAGGAGAATAATTTTTAAACTCTTGTTGAATATCCATTGCAAAATCACAAGAATAAAATAGTAACAGAGATATTATAATCCAATTTGCTTTCAATAGTTATATCATCTAAATTATGCTAAATCTTCATATCCACCAATAATAGGATTAGACTCTATATCAGATTCTTTTACCGGAACACCTTGAAAAACTGATCCATGTTCAAACCAAGATTTTGGTGCTGGTGCTCCCCAAAGTGTTTGTCTTTTTGGGTCACGTAAATCCCAACCTAGAGGCTCCCAATCTGGATCTACTGTCAAGTAGTCACTATTGAATGGTTCTAATCTATGTCCATCTGGATCAAGAATATATAGGAAAAATGCGTTAGAAATGCCATGTCTTCCTGGACCTCTTTCGATATTCATCACATACCCTTTTGAAGCCATTACATCCAATAAGTGAATGATGTTATTAACACTAGCCGTCCAAACTCCTGTGTGGTGAAGTCTAGGACCTTTACCATTGGTCAATGCCATATCATGTACATTACCTTTTCTATGTGTCCATGCTGCCCACATATCTCCTTTGTCTGTAAGTGTGTATTCGGTCAATTTAAAACCCAATTGTCCAACAAAAAATTCATAAGATGCTTGGCAGTTTGGCGTAAAGCAATTTATATGATCGAACCTTAGTGGTGACAATCCTTTATACTTATCAAAGGCACGCATCATCGTCGGAACACGCGTTTGCTTAGCGTGAAACTCTAGTGGCATTCCTAGTGGAGATTTTGCCGCTAAAGTTCTTTCTTCGGCATGTCTTTCAACAAACTCAGCAGGCAAACCTAAACTATGAAAATGATCGTGTAATAAATCCAAATCTTTATCAAATGCCACTTTAAATCCTAAAGCCAATACTTCAGCTTTATCAGATTTTCTAAGCACATAAGAATGATGATTCTTTTCCTCCAATCCTCTCAAATATAGCGCATCAGAAGTACGTTCGGACTCGATGAACCCCATTGTATCTACATAAAAATCTTTTGATGCATCTAGGTCTTTAACGCCATATTCGACATGACTACATCGTATGATATTGAATGGTAAATTATGATTATGTTCGATTAATGCCATTTTGTTTTCTTTTTAATATAGTTTAATTATTGACCTAATTTTGGAATAGAATGTGTTCCGTAGGCTACAGAGATATTTTTAGTTTCCATATAAAAATCAAAACTATAATCTCCACCATCTCTCCCGATTCCACTATATTTCACTCCGCCAAACGGTGTAGGTAGATGCCTCACATTTTGAGAGTTTATCCATACCATTCCTGTTTCTAAATCTCTAGCAACCCTGTGCGCTCTTTCTATATCTTTAGTCCAGATATATGCTGTTAAACCGTATCTAACGCTATTCGCAATTTCTATAGCTTCTTCTTCTGTATCAAAAGTTAATACAGATAAGAAAGGCCCAAAAACTTCTTCGTTAGCAACACGCATGCTGGTTTTTACTTCATCAATCAATACTGGATTTACATAACATCCTTTTTTAAGTTTAGCAGGAGTATCTCCACCTACTAATACCTTAGCACCATCTTCTTTTGCTACCTCAACGTAACTTAAGACTTTATCCTGATGTGTTTTATGAATCAATGGACCGATCTCTGTTTCAGGATCTAATGGATTTCCTACTTTTAATTTGCTCACTCTATCTTTAAGCGCAGCTACAAATTTCTTATAAATTGATTTATGCACCAACAATCTAGAACTTGACGTACATCGCTCTCCGTTAAGGCTATATTTCATAAATACCACAGCATCCAATGCTCGCTCTAAATCTGCATCTTTAAATACAATGACTGGGTTTTTTCCACCTAATTCGAAGTGAACTCTCTTTAACGTTGGTGCACCTTGTCTCATAATGTGGCTACCAGTTGTTGTCTCACCAACAAAGGCAATTGCTTTTATTTCTTCGTGTTCAGTAAGGCTCTTACCTGCTGACTCTCCAAAACCATGTACTACATTCCAAACTCCCTTTGGCAATCCTGCTTCGTGTGCAAGTTCTGCTAATCTATTTGCCGTTACAGGACTAAATTCTGCTGGTTTATGTACTACTGTGCATCCTGCTGCTAATGCTGGAGCAATCTTCCATGTACTTAACATAAACGGCACATTCCATGGCGTAATAATTCCAACAGGACCAATCGCTTGTCTCATGCTAAAGTTAACATGATGCGTATCTGGAGTAGATTGACCGTTAGGTGCATCTATAATTTTATCTGCAAAATATCTAAAATTCGCCGCGCCACGAATGGCAGATTTTTTCATAAATCTGATTGGCTGACCAGTATCATAAGATTCTAAAACAGCAATTTCATGTGCATGTTTTTCTATATTGTCTGCGACTGCGTGTAATATTCTTTTTCTTTCTGCATGAGGCATAGTACTCCATGCTTTGAATGCAGCTTTTGCAGCTTGAGCTGCTTTGTCAATGTCCTTTTCTGTTCCTAATGCCACATTACAAATAAACTCGCCATCTACAGGAGAGTGATTTTCAAATGTTTTTCTACCTGTAGCATTGACATGCTTTCCGTTTATAATATTTTTGATTCCAGTTTTCTGAATTCCTTTCAAAGAAGATTTCAGTTTTCTGAGGTTTTTATTCAACATTTTTATTTAATTATTCTTATTAATTAAAATACCAATTGGTTTGCTTTATGATCGAATTATATTCAAATAATTATCATTGCATCACCGAATATATTAAGGCTTAAAGCTAGTATTTTGTTACTATAAATTCATTGCAAAAAGTTATATAAAAGTTGGACAAAAAGGCAATTGGTTTTTTGGAGGATTCATTTTTTCTAACTTTACACAAATTCGATTATGATTACAAAAGCACAAGCAAATAAGGAAGCGAAGCGTCTTCATGATGCAGAAAAGAAAAGAATTCAGGTAGAAGCGACAACGATTCAATATCCAGATATGACTATAGAAGATGCCTATAAAGTGCAATCTTCATGGATGAATCTCAAAAAGAAAGAAGGTAGAACTGTGGTTGGTCATAAGATTGGTTTGACCTCTAGAGTGATGCAAAAATCAATGAATATCACGGAGCCAGATTATGGTACTTTACTTGACGATATGGTATTCGAAGAAGGTACCGAAATAGAAACTGCAAATTTTACGGATCCAAGAATCGAAGTTGAATTGGCATTCTTTCTGAAAGAACCGTTGTTTGGTAATAATATCAGTTTAATAGACGTGCTTAATGCGACAGAATATGTTCAACCAGCATTAGAATTAATCGCAGCAAGATCATACAGAAAACATCCCAAAACTGGATACATCAGAACAGTAAAAGATACCATCAGTGACAATGCCGCAAATGCAGGTGTTATATTAGGTGGTCGTCCTGTAAAACCTGATGCCTTAGACTTAAGATGGGTCGGTGCATTGTTAAGTAAAAATGGCGTTATCGAAGAAAGCGGAGTTTCCGCAGCGGTACTAAATCATCCAGCCAAGGGAATAGCTTGGTTGGCAAAAAAATATCATGCGCATAAGATCGCACTTGAGCCTGGACAAATCATTTTAGCGGGATCATTTACCAGAGCAATCCCATTACAAAAAGGAGATACTATCGTCGCAGATTATGGTAAGCTAGGAACAATATCCACATACTTTAAATAAAACGCTAAAAAGACCCAATATGGAAATGCCTAAAAATAAATTTAAAGCTGGATTACAGAGCGATAAGGTTCAATATGGATTGTGGAATGGAATTGCAGATGGATATGCTGCTGAGATTTTAGCAGGTTCTGGTTTTGATTGGATCCTTATTGATGGAGAACATGCCCCTTTTGATTTACGATCGATTATTTTGCAATTACAAGCCATGTCTAATCACGGCTCTTCTGTATTAGTTAGACCTCCAAAAGGTGATCCAGTTTTAATCAAACAACTACTGGATGCTGGTGTACAATCACTTCTTGTTCCAATGATAGATACCAAAGAACAAGCAGAACTTATGGCAAAAAGTATGCACTACCCTCCTAAAGGAATTAGAGGTGTTGGGACGGCGTTAGCAAGAGCTTCACAATGGAATCGAATTGATGGATACTTTGATAAAGCTGGTGATGAAATGTGTCT
>JAHDBF010000140.1 GCA_020630525.1 Saprospiraceae bacterium | reverse complement strand
TTTGCTTGTCGATCAAGGTCTTTTTTCAAATCTCGTTCCTTAATAGAATCTCTTTTATCAAAAGCTTTTTTCCCTTGGGCTAAGATCAATTGTATTTTTACAAAACCCCTTTCTGATAAGTAGATCTTATATGGGACGATGGTCAATCCTTTCTCGTCGACTCTTCTCTTAAGCTTTTTTAGTTCCGCTTTTTTAAGTAAAATTTTCCTATCTCTTCGAGGAATGTGGTTGTTGATATTTCCAAATTTATATTCTCCAACGAATAGACTTTTTAGGTACAATTCTCCATCTTTAAAATGGCAGTAAGCATCTTTTAGATTTGCCTCGCCAGCTTTGATAGATTTTACTTCTGTCCCTAGCAGCATTATTCCCGCCTCATATTCTGACAAAAAATGGTATTCAAACTTTGCCTTCTTATTTACAATTTCTAGTTTCTGCTGCTTAGCCATGCTTACACTTAATTATAGTTTTTCAAAAATAAAATTGGTCATCTTAGTATATAAATGCAATCTTGCATTGTCTCCATAGATTCCATGATTTCTGTTAGGATAAAAGTACGTATCAAATTGTTTATTCTCTTTTATCAATGCTTTTGCCATCTCGGCTGTATTTTGAAAATGTACATTATCATCACCCAATCCATGTACCAACAAGTAGCTCCCTTTTAACCTATCTGCAAAATATACCGGAGAGTTTTCTTTATAACCTTCTTCGTTTTCAAGCAAGGTACGCATATATCGCTCAGTATAAATAGTATCATACCATTTCCAACTAGTTACTGGTGCAACAGCAATAGCAGCTTTAAATACATCATTGCCTTTGAGCAAGCAAAGGCTAGATAAATATCCACCATAACTCCAACCAAATATTCCGATACGCTCCGCATCTGTATATGGCAATTCTCCTAAGTATTTTGCCGCATCTATCTGATCCTCGGTTTCATATTTACCGAGTTGGAGGTAGGTTTTCTTTTTAAATTCTTCTCCTCTCGCTCCAGTCCCTGTATTATCAACGCAAGCAACGATATATCCATTTTGTGCAAGCATCTGAAACCACCAATAATTATTTCCTCTCCATCCATCAACTACTTGTTGGCTTCCCGGACCGCCATACAAAAACATAAACACGGGATACTTTTTTGATGGATCAAAATCTGTAGGCTTAATCATGTAGCCATTTAGATCTTCATCTTTGCTATTTTTAAAATTAAAGAAATCTACTTGCGCAACTTTATACGCTTGTTGTGTTTTTTTCAATGCTTTGTTATCTTCAATTACCCTTAATTCCTTTTGGTTTTTATCATAGACCACGAAATTTCTTGGTTCGTTTATTGTTGAGTTGGACATTACGTAATAATCAAATGTACTGCTAAATTGAGCACTGTTTGTTCCAGGCTTAGAAGAGATTATATTCGTTCTTCTTCCGTTTAAACTTGTTGTGTACACTTCTTTCGCCATTGCGGTTTTTGAGGCAGCTTGATAATAGACGTAGTTATTTTTTTCATTGATACCATAAAAACTGGTTACATCAAATGGACCACTCGTTATCTGATTTAACTCTACACCATTCATATTATAGAGATAAATGTGATTGAATCCATCCTTTTCGCTTGTCCAAATGAATCTCTTTCCGTCTTCTAAAAACGTCAGATCGTCTGTGATGTCGATGTAATATTTATTTTTTTCCTGCAACATTACTTTAGCCATACCAGTATTTGCATCTGCTAAATACAGCTGTAAATAGTTCTGATGTCTATTCATTTTAAAAACACACAATTGCGTATCATCTTGAGTCCACTTTATTCTAGGGATGTATTTATCCTCGAGGTCACCTAGGTCTACTTCTATGGTTTTTTCTGTTTTTACATTATAAATATGGACTGAAACTTTTGCGTTAGCCTCTCCAACTTTTGGGTATTTCCAAGTAACGTATTCGGGATATACATCATCTCGATAATTTGTCATTGTAAATTCTTTTACTTCTGACTCGTCAAATTTTATGTATGCCAAAAAATTTCCATCTGCACTCCACTCAAAGGCTTTTACAAATGCAAATTCTTCTTCATATACCCAGTCCGTTATTCCATTTATGATGTTATTCTTTTTTCCATCGGTAGTGATCTGTTTTGTACCTCCATCTAATGTTTTTATGTAAAGGTTATTTTCAAAACCATAGGCAACACTTTTATTATCTGGAGATAAGCTTGCATTCATAATTGGGTCATCAGCAATGGATTCCATATTTTTTGACGCAAAATTATAGACATGATAATTGGCAGTGTAGGATCTACGGAAAATAGATTTTATATTTGACTCTATCAATATGAATGATTCATCAGAATTAAAACTATAGCTATCCATGTTTCCGCTAAATCCATTAGTGTCTTTTAATGGTTCAGCAGAAAAAATGTCTTCGACATATTCTCCGTTGGTAATATCATATTTCTTAACTGCATTATCTTCCAATCTAGAATAATGTTTGCCGTCTTTTAAAAAATTAAACCCTGGGATTCTTTTTTCTGTAAAGATTCTGTCTTTCCAGATTCCTTCTAAGGTAATCTCTGGTTGGGCAACCAAAACTAGAGACATCGATACCAATACTATAAATCCGATAACTGCTTTCATAATTGTATATTATTTCCCAAAAATAGAAATGAATTGGCAAGATTAACTACCAATTCATTTCTAAAATAAAATTATTGTAAGATATTGCTTTTAGCGATCTGCAATATTTAAAATTTAAAGCCCAATGTTGCCAATGCCTTAAATGCAGATTGTTCTTTATTTACCAATTGGTTTCTACTTTCTGTTAGTACTACATAAGGTAAGTATCCTTCACTATCTGAATATCTATATCCAGTAAAATCTATATATACCCTATCAAATCGAAATCCTATTCCACCAGAAATTGTTGTTCTTGTAAATTTATTATCGTCAATAACAAATGGTGATCCTTCTCCATTAAACCCTAACCTTACTCTGTAGTTTTTATAAGCCAATTCTGCGCCCAATCTAGCATTAATTGCATTTCCTAATTGTTCATTAATTTCAGAATTGATTTCTATCTCATAATCTGCATCTTCAGGATTGGAACTAAATTTAGTAAAGTCAAAATCTATGGCATTAAAATTCTGGAATTCTACATCGGCGTTTACAAATCCTTTTATCTGTCCCACATTAAATAATGCTCCAGTGCTTATCAAAAATTTCCAAGGAGTGACTAAGTTGTATTCAAATCTACCGTCTGGAGAATCACTAGAATAGCTTTCGGGATTTGCAGATTCTTGAAAAGTATAACTTAACGAATTATTGTAACTATCCGTCAGTTTGAACCATGTCGGAGAGTGTGCTGCTAAGCCAATTCTTACAATTTTACCAATCTTAGCAACTCCACCAATTTTAAAATTTACGCCTACAACTGATGTAGTTAAATTTTCAGTGTACTCTAATCCAGTAAATATTGGCAGTAAGTCTTCCTCATCTGACTCTCTATATACTTTAGTTTCTTCGAACGAACCAAAAGGGACATTAACCGACATACCTAGATTAAAAATATTGTCATAATTTCCTGCCCAAGCAAAATTAAATTCAGTCATTTTTCCACTTCTAAATAAGTTTTGTCTTTTATTTACCATATTTAGTGTGTCGAATAAATCTGTTTCGTAATCTAAGTCTCCTTGCTTGTCAAATATTGCGCCTACTTCATAAGCCAATCCAGCTTCAAAGTCATCAAGATTATTTGGCGTATTCCCATTTGCTCTTTCTTCAAATCTTTCGGTAATTGAACCAATGGTAGAACCAGCATAAGAAAAATCTTCTGTAAAATTTTTAATATGCGTAATGCCCAATGCAAAATTAGATGTTGACCAGTCTCCTTTTGGTCGATTGGCAAATACCAATCCTATGTGATTTAGGTTTAATGAGGTATCATCTATCTCTATAGCATTGGTTGGATCATTTGTCAAAAAAGTATTGTTACTGATGCTATTTATCCCTAGCCCAAAATTGAATTCTGACTTATAAAAATCGCCTATCCCAGCTGGATTAATAATTACAGAACCCCAATCTCCGCCCATACTACCGAAAGCACCACCTACTGCTGCTGTCCTTGCTGTTCCTGTCGGCTGAAACTGACTAAACCTTATGGCATCTATAATATTCTGTGCATTTACTGTGCTAACGATGCAAAGTAATGATAGTATTGATAAAATATTTTTCATATTTGGTTTTTAAACTGCTCTTTAAAATATGTCAAAAAAAGGGCGGACAAAAATAATTAATGCCCACCCAATTTATCTTGTATTTTCTTTATATCAAAATTTTACTTTCCACCTCTCCTTGAAGATCTTCCAGAACCTGAGCTACTTCTTGATGATGATCTACTACTAGAACTTCTTGTTGAGCTAGAATTACTTCTTGATGAACTACTTCTGTATGATCCAGAATTTGATCTGCTAGATGAAGGTCTTGAGCTTCTTGTAGAACTACTTTTCCCACTTCTTGAAGATTCTGATGTTCTTGTTGCAGATTTGTTAGGTCTCGAACTGTTGAATCCTCTTGTCGAACTTCCTCTAGTACTTGATCCACGTGTAGAGCTTCCTCTTGTCGAATTTCCTCTTGTACTTGATCCACGTGTAGAGCTTCCTCTTGTGTTTGATTCTTTAGTATTTGATCCTCTTGAGTATCTATCAGATTCATATCTTGAAGAACTCTGAGATTCACTAGACTTATCAGATCTGCCACTATAAGGTCTTGTATAGCTAGGATTTTCGTCATTCTTACTTACATTACCTTTAGTTATTCTACTGTTTTCCACTGCTTTTTCACTAGTTATTGACTCATTTCTATCATTTCTAGATACTACAGGTCCGTTTTCAGACTGAAGAACTCTTCCTCCCTTGCTTCCTGCTAAAGTGTTTTTAGCAGTTGGCTCATTAGCTATTCCACTTTGATTTGACCCTATATCTCTAGGAGAAGTATTTCTGCCTTTTGTGCTGCTTCCTGTGCTTCCACCTTGTCTACTTCCATAGTATTCATTGGCATTCACATTAGTTGTATAATCATATCCGTTACCATTGTTATAACCATTGTAATTATTGTAACCATAGTTATTATAGCCATAATTATTGAATCCATTGTAGCATGCATTGTTAAAACCATATCCGCCGTAACTCCACGGACTGTAGCCCCAACTATTGTAAGGATTCCATGCGTTCCAAGAATTATATGGGCTTCCATAATATCCTCCATATGCATATCCAATGTGATGATGTGGTCTAAAAAATCTAGGTCTAAAGAAATTTATAGATATAAAAGAATTATATCCACCTGGAATATTGTAAAAGCTATTTGTCACACAAGAATTAAAGTATCCAAATGAATTATGTCTCCTGTGAAATCTTCTGATTCTTGAAGAATAGTAATAATCATAATCAGACCAATAATCAAAGTCGTCATAAGATTCATCATCGTAGTCATACCTATCATCATAATCATAATCTGAAGATTCTGACTCTACTGCGTAATAAGCATCATCCGTGTCTGGATTATAATAAAGGTCGTCAAATTGTGCGTTTATACTAGATACTATTACTGACAACAATAATAGACAAGATATTCTGAACGTTTTCATGTCTGTATATTTTGTAATTAGAGAATTCATTTTTAAATCATTTACACCTCCAAATTATTACTTTTGTGGCGGATTTACCGTTAAAGACATCTTAAAGTAAGATATTAACATAGTTAATTAAAGTATAATGCTCCTTAACAGTTGTTAAATTTACTATTTAGACGTCTTAAAATTGTTAAAGGTTCTAATATAAATACGAATAATGGCTAAAGAGATAACAAGTAGAGAAGAAAATTACTCACAATGGTACAATGATATTATCAAAAAAGCGGGATTGGCAGAAAACTCTCCAGTAAGGGGTTGTATGGTTATAAAGCCTACCGGTTTTGGTATTTGGGAGAATATAAAAGCGCAATTGGACAAAATGTTCAAAGAAACTGGGCACGTAAATGCTTATTTCCCGCTTTTTATCCCTAAAAGTTTTTTGAGCAAGGAGGCAGAACACGTAGAAGGATTTGCCAAAGAATGCGCAGTAGTTACACACCATAGATTAATGAATAATCCTAATGGAACTGGTGTAGTAGTCGATCCATCTGCAAAATTAGAAGAAGAACTGATCGTTAGACCTACATCTGAAACCATTATTTGGAACACTTATAAAGATTGGATTAAAAGTTATAGAGACTTGCCTTTATTGATAAATCAATGGGCGAATGTAGTTAGATGGGAATTACGTACTCGACCATTTTTAAGAACTGCGGAATTTTTATGGCAGGAAGGACATACTGCACATGCTACTCGGGAAGAAGCCATCGAGGAAGCAAATATGATCCACGAATTGTATGCAAGATTTGCAGAAGACTATATGGCAATGCCAGTAATTAAAGGCGCAAAAACTGCTAACGAAAGATTTGCTGGTGCCGAAGATACATTGACCATAGAAGCATTAATGCAAGACAAAAAAGCTTTGCAAGCTGGTACTTCTCACTTTCTAGGTCAGAATTTTGCCAAAGCATTCGATGTAAAATATTCTAATAAAGAAAACAAAGAAGAATTCGTCTGGGCGACTTCTTGGGGAGTTTCTACAAGGTTGATTGGTGGATTAATTATGACTCACTCTGATGATGAAGGATTGGTGTTGCCACCAAAATTAGCACCGACTCAGGTAGTTATTGTTCCTATTCCTAAACCTGCTCCAAATATCATGGAAGTGGCAGAGAAAATTGCCAAAGCGCTCAAAGATAAAGGCATTACAGTAAAAATAGATTCTGATGAAACTAAGCGTCCAGGATTTAAATTTGCGGAATATGAGATGAAAGGAATTCCAGTAAGAATTGGGATTGGGAATAGGGATTTAGAGAAAAATGTTGTTGAAGTAGCTAGAAGAGATACTAAAGAAAAAACCAGTGTTAACCTTGATGGAGTATCAGATTATGTAGTTACGCTATTAGATGAAATCCAAAACAATCTGTTCCAAAATGCCTTAAAATTTCGTGAAGACAACACAACAATCGTAGATAACTTTACTGACTTTAAAGATGCATTAGACTCAAAAGGTGGATTCGTTGTAGCACATTGGGATGGTACTTCTGAAACAGAATTAAAAATAAAAGAGGAGACTACTGCAACCATTAGATGTATTCCTAATGATGCAGTTGAAGAAGATGGCAAATGTGTATTTAGTGGAAAACCTAGTAGTAAACGAGTGATATTTGCTAAGTCTTATTAAGACATAATATTCTAGTAAAAAACAAATTCTAATGGGCTTATTGATTGACAATAAGCCCATTCTTTTGCTATTGCTTTTGAATGATGTAGAAATTCCGTTTTGCAAGTTTTATTTGAATGATGAAAATTTTGTAATTTGGTTTTACAATCATCATTATGCAATTCAATTTCGACCACATAGATACTCAGGAAGGGTTTTCACAGATTCCTAAAACTTTTCGCATTTTGATGAGTACTCCTTCATTCATAAGAAAGCATAAGTTATGGAGAGGTTTTTTGGACTATAGATGGGTTCTTATTTTGTCTATAATAATTGCTTCGTTTTTTTCTTTGATATTGGTTAATAATCTTTATGATTATCTTTTTCCAGATGAAAGTAAAGGGATTGAAATTAATATTAATAATGAAGACTTAGAGGAAAGCATAAAGCCTATTGAAGAAGGTTCTGAAAATATTTCTGAAGTTACAAACGGCGAAATAGAAATTTCAAACCAATCGCTAATCGATCAAAAGGAGAATTTAAAAGAAGAACACAGGTCTGTGTTTTCTGGCAGTTTAAAGTTTCTATTATTGATATTTTTAGAAGTACTCATTTTTCATTTTGCTGTCAAAACCAACAATATTCTTAAAGGAGAAAAGGTCGTTCTAAAGTTCAATCAATTTTATAAGGCACAAATAAGAATGATTAAGGTAATGTTCAGAAAATGGGTCTATGGTTTAATCATGTATATATTAATATCTATAGCATGCAGCATTATAGGATTCTCTTTTATGATAGACCCTATTATGTTTTTTGTGTATGGATTTTATTTGGGTTTTGCATTTTTAGACAACTACCTTGAGCAATCTGGTTTTACCATAAAAGAAAGTGCAAAATGTATTCAAAGTCATTTTGGGGCTTCTACAGTGATTGGTTTATTTGCTAGTATTTTTATGCATATTCCATTGGTAGGTCCTTTATTGGTTCCTTTTATTTGTGCGATAGCAGCCACTAGATATGGTCATGAGAGTAAGATGGAGGCGTTT
>JAHDBF010000139.1 GCA_020630525.1 Saprospiraceae bacterium | reverse complement strand
TGACAACCACCTAAGGCATTGTTTGGTTATATTTGTTAGTAAATAAATTAGAACCTCATTATGTCAGAATTTTGCCACCTTCATTGTCATACTCAATTTTCATTATTGGATGGTGCTTCTGACATTGGCAAAATGCTCGACAAAGCCAAAAGAGATGGTCAGAAAGGCGTTGCACTGACCGATCATGGAAACATGTTTGGTGCATTTAAGTTCGTCGCAGAATCCCAAAAGCGTGGACTAAAACCATTGATCGGTTGTGAGTTTTATCTGGTAGACGACAGGCATTTAAAAAAGTTTTCTAGAAACTTAGGTACTAAAGATGTAAGACATCATCAACTTCTTCTTGCAAAAAACAGAAAAGGATATCAAAACTTAACCAAACTTTGTTCGCTCGGATTTATAGATGGATTATACCAAGGTTTTCCAAGAATAGATAAAGAGTTATTACTCCAATATTCCGAAGGGCTCATCGCAACTAGCTGTTGTATCGGTGCAGAGATTCCACAAACAATTCTAAAAAAAGGAACAGAAGAAGCAGAAAAAAAATTAAAATGGTGGCTCGATGTTTTTGAGGGAGATTTCTACATAGAGTTACAAAGACATCGTGGATTAGAAAGTATTGACGATACTGGTATGAGTCAAGAAGATGTCAATCAAGTATTGATAGGATTTGCTAGAAAATATGACATAAAAATTATTGCTACCAATGATTCACATTATGTAGAAGAAGAAGATTGGAAACCTCACGACATGTTACTTTGCATCAATACTGGTAACATTATCGAAGAAGAAAAAAGATTCAAATTTCCTAGCACCGACTTCTATTTCAAGACGCAGGATCAGATGAAAAAAATATTCGTAGATATCCCTGAGGCTACTGCGAATACCATGGAAATCTATGATAAAATAGAACCTCTAGAATTAACAAGAGACATCATCCTTCCTGCCTTTCCATTGCCAGACGGATTTCCAGATCAAGGAAGTTTCTTAAGGCACTTATCTTTTGAAGGTGCAAAAAAAAGATATGGCACTATCACTCCAGAAATAGAAGAAAGGTTAAATTTCGAATTAAGTGTAATTATAAATTCTGGTTATCCGGGATACTTTCTCATTGTTCAAGATTTTACCAGTACAGCAAGAAAACTCGGTGTTTCTGTAGGTCCCGGAAGAGGATCAGCAGCAGGATCCGTAGTAGCCTATTGTTTATGGATTACCAACATTGACCCAATAAAATATGACTTACTTTTTGAGCGATTTCTGAATCCAGAGCGTATATCAATGCCCGATATTGATATTGATTTTGATGACGAAGGAAGATCAAAAGTTATAGATTATGTGATCGAAAAGTATGGCAGAAACCAAGTAGCCCAAATCATCACTTACGGAACGATGGCAGCAAAGTCATCCATAAGAGATGTTGGCCGTGTAATGAATGTGCCTTATGGAGATGTAGACAAGGTGGCAAAAGCATTTCCATCAAGTAAAGTTTCGTTAAATGCCGTTTTAGAAACTGGTGACCTGAGCGATAAAACTAAAGGAACGCTTAATCCTGAAGAAAAAGAAAGGGCTTATCAGTTCCGACAAATGGCGGAGCAAAAAGATGTTATAGGTGCGCTTATTCAAGGTGCAAAAAAGCTTGAAGGCTCCGTTAGAAACACCGGTATTCATGCATGTGGCATCATCATTACTCCTGATGATATTACCAATTATGTGCCTGTTACAGTAGCCAAAGATTCCGATTTATTGGTGTCACAATTTGACAACAATGTGGTAGAAGATGCAGGCTTACTAAAAATGGATTTCCTAGGTTTAAAAACCTTGACCATCATAAAAGATGCTGTTGACATTATTAAAGATACTACAGGAGATGAAATTGATATCGAAGAAGTAGACTTAGAAGATAAGCTTACTTACGAATTATTCCAACGTGGAGAAACGATAGCCATCTTCCAATACGAGTCACCCGGAATGCAAAAACACCTCAAGTCTCTCGAACCAAATAAGTTTGAAGATTTGATTGCAATGAATGCATTGTATAGACCAGGACCGATGGATTATATCGAGGATTTTGTAAACCGTAAACATGGCAGATCACCGATCACATATGATCTCCCAGAAATGCAAGGTCACCTAGAAGAAACCTATGGAATTACTGTTTATCAAGAGCAGGTGATGTTGCTTTCGCAAAAGCTTGCTGGTTTCTCAAAAGGTCAAGCCGATCTATTGAGAAAAGGAATGGGGAAAAAGAAAAAATCCATCATTGATGAATTGTATCCCAAATTTGTTGAAGGGTGTGTCAGCAATAATCACCCTAAAGATAAAGTAGATAAAATATGGAACGATTGGGAAAAATTTGCCTCTTATGCATTTAATAAATCTCACTCTACATGTTATGCTTATATTGCTTTTCAAACTGGTTTCCTAAAAGCACATTATCCCAAACAGTTTATGGCTGCGGTACTTAACCACAACTTAAATGACATCAAGTCAATAAATTTTTATCTCAGAGAATGTAAGCGAATGGGTATAGAAGTGATGGGTCCAGATGTAAATGAAAGTAAAGCCAAATTTAGTGTAAACGATAAGGGACAAATTCGATTTGGATTAGCTGCATTAAAAGGTGTAGGCGAAGGACCAGTAACCGAACTTCTAGCTGCAAGAGAAAAAATGACATTCTCTAATATTTATGATATTACAAAAAATGTAAGTCTACGTTCTGTCAACAAAAAGAGCTTAGAAAGTATGGCAGCAGGAGGTGCATTTGATACGTTTGGATTAAGTAGAGCACAGTATTTTTTACCATTCCAAAAATTCAACACACTCATAGAACACGCGACTAGATTTGGTCAAAATTATCAAGCAGAAAAAGAATCTAGTGCCAACTCATTATTCGGAGATATAAGCGAACAGATTTTGGTGGTTCCAGAAATACCAAAAGCAGAAGAGTGGAATTATGTTCAAAAATTAGAAAAAGAAAAAGAAGTTACTGGCATCTATGTAAGCGGACATCCATTGGATCAATATGAGTTAGAAATCAACCATTTTGTAAATTGTGCATTGGATAAAATCACAGAAGATGACACCCTACACTATTGCATCGCAGGAATGGTAACTTCAGCAATGCATGGTGTCTCTAAAGACCGAAGCCTCCCCTACTGTCGATTTACCATCCAAGATTTTAGTGGCGAATTTTCTACAGGACTATACAAAGAGCGCTATACCAACTGGGGTAGTTTAGTACAGATGGGTCAAGTGATTTATATTGAAGGAAAATATACTAAGATAAGAGGTACAGAACGTTATTATTTCAATATTTCAGACCTCAAACTATTGGCAACATTATCAGAGCAAAAAGCTAAAAGCGTTACATTAAGAATCCCAGTAGAGAAATTAACAGAAGAAGTAATAAGCAATTTGGAAGCATTCTGCGAAAGAAACCAAGGAATGCAACAAATGAATTTTTGTATAAAAGATCAAGAAAACGACATTAACATAGATCTATCTTCTAAAAAAATGAAAGTACAGATTACAACAGATATGATTCATGAAATGGAAGCCATGGGATTTGAATATAAACTAAACTAATGAAGTATAAGCAGTTAATAATTGCAGTAATAATGATATTGATTCAATTAAACCTAATTGGTCAAGAATGGAAAGTAGATGATGTAGTTGTTTATGAAAAATTTGATGACTTAGAAGAAATTTTTTATCAAAACAATGATACCATACAGCTCATAAATTTCTGGGCGACTTGGTGTGGACCATGCGTAAAAGAGCTTCCCTACATAGAAGAATTACATGAAAAAGAATTTAACTTCCCATTAAAAATAACATTGGTAAGTCTAGATTTTGCAAAGAAAATCGATACCAAATTAATCCCTTTCCTAAACAAAAAAGAAATTAAATCAGAAGTCGTTTTGCTTAACGATTCCAAAACAAATCAATGGATTGATAAAGTAGATCCTTCCTGGAGTGGCTCTATTCCAATCATTGTAATTTATAAAGGAGATCAACGTTTCTTCTTTGAACAAGAATTTCATAGTACTCAAGAACTGGTTGAAATCATTCAAAAAATAAAATAATTATTATGACAAAATTTTTTAGCTTTTCGGTTTTAATTCCATTACTCTTTTTTGCTTTGCCAAATTTTCATGGTGGATTACACATTGGAGACAAAGCACCAGATTTTTCTTTAAAAAGCATCAATGGCAATTATGTATCTTTAGAAGATTTTGAAGATGCAAAAGGATACATTGTTACGTTTACTTGCAACCATTGTCCGTATGCGGTTTTCTACGAAGATAGATTAGTAGATTTACACAACAAATATGCTCCAATGGGATACCCGGTTATAGCGATAAATCCAAACGATCCTGACATTCAACCAGGAGATAGTTACGATGATATGATAGTTAGGGCTGGAGAAAAAGCATTTCCATTCGTATATCTGTTTGATTCTGAACAAAAGGTATATCCACAATATGGAGCTACAAAAACACCACACGTTTACTTGTTAGACAAAGACAAAATTGTCAGATACATAGGTGCAATCGATGACAATGCCAGAGAGCCAGAAGAGGTTACAGAAAGATATGTCGAGAATGCGATAGCTGCCATAGAAGCTGGAAAAAATCCTGATCCAGCAACGACAAAAGCAATCGGATGTTCTATTAAAGTGAAGAAATAATTTCTTCATCATTTATGAAAAAAATACTAAAGTTATATTCTTGGATTGGCTTAATGCTCATTAGCAACCTAATGGTGATTGGTCAATCTAAGAATGTACTTTATCAAAATGTAGATAAAGTCAGCGCTGAGCATATTGCAATCGAATTAAATTTATTAAACAAAAAAGAAAATTTATCAAAATCCTATTCTGACCTTATAGAAGATTACGACCTCTTTGAATTAAATGAAGCATCATTTTTAAAGCTAAAAAAAGAGACAGCTACACTTATAGAAATCCCAATTTCATTTAGAAAAAAAACAATCCATGTTTCATTAATCAAAGTTGATATCCTCTCAGAAAATTATAATTTAAATACTGACAAAGGTTTACCAAAAGAACAACTTTCTAAAAAACATTTCTACCAAGGCATCATTAAAGGTATAAACCAGTCAATGGTAACGCTAAGCGTATATGACGATGAATTATTTATTTCGATTCATAGTGAAGAAGGAAAATATCAAATAAAGAAAAATACCGAAAAACAATATTTTGGTTATTACACTCAAGATATACTTCATAAAAAATCATTTGATTGTGCAGTAGAAGAAAAGCACAAATCAAATGCAAAAAACAATAATCTACCAACAAATAGAACTGGTCAAGATTGCGTAGAAATATATTACGAACTAGATTTTGAAGTTTATCAAGATCATGGTTCTAATCTGGCTGCAGTAGAGAACTGGATGACAAGTAACTTTAATGAAGTAGCAGCAGTATATGCCAATGAAGGCATTCCAATTTCCATGTCAGAAATGATGGTTTGGACAATTCCTGACCCATATGTATCTATTAATAATATTTCCTCTGTATTAAACCAGTTTGGAAATTTATTAGAAGATAATTACAATGGTAGGATTGCGCATCTTATTAGCGGAAGAAACTTAGGTGGAGGTATTGCGTGGGTTGATGCATTATGTGCTTCACACAATCCTGCAAATAACTTTGGACCTTATGCTGTAAGTGCTAACATGTCAACTGGCATTACTCCATTTCCAAATTTTTCTTGGAACGTAATGAATATTTCGCATGAAATGGGTCATGTATTTGGGTCTAATCACACACATGATTGCGTATGGGGACCATTTAACAACAATCAAATAGATGATTGTGGCAATGTAGAATTTCCAAATTTTGCAGGTAGTTGCTATATCTCGTCTAATCCTATTTTACCTTATGAGGAAGGCGGCACAATGATGAGTTATTGTCATATAGTAGCAGGAGTAGACATAAATTTCAATAATGGTTTTGGCGCAGAACCAGGTGCGCTAATTCTCGGTAAGTATCAAAACTCAACTTGTATCACTGGTGAGAATTGCCCAGTAGTTTCTCCTCCAATTAATGATGATTGTATCAATGCATTACAACTACCAATATATACTACTTGCGAAGATCAAATCTTTACAAATGTAGCTGCCACAAATTCTGGAATAAATGTTGGATTGGATTGCTCAGATTCGGGTGATGAATTAGATGTTTGGTTTATGGTAGAAATTCCTGCTACTGGAAATCTAATTGTAGAAACAACACAAATTCCTGGAGGACTAGAAGATATGATGATTCAGAGTTATAGTGGATCATGTGAATCTTTAATTCCCATAAGTTGTAGCGATGATATAGACACAGCAAACGGAGAAAGACATGCTAGAATTGAGATGACCGATTTTACGCCTGGTGAAATCATTTACATCAGGGTAATATCATGGAATTCTCAAACTTCTGGTACTTTTGGAATATGCGCTTATGATCCAAGTGCTTATGCAAATATTACCTTACGGTGTCCCAATGACACAACGTATCAGGCCTTTGGGTTATTTACTTGCTCCGCTTTTATTGGAGACTTTCCAGAACCAAAATTCTTGGCTGGTGGATGCAGTGATTTGACATATAACTACACTCCAAACGAAGGAAGCTTTTTTAATAATGGAACAACAGAAGTTGAACTTATGGCAGAAGACGAATGTGGGAATTTTAGGGTATGCACATTTAATATTACTGTAGAATGTATTCCATGTCTTGATCAACTTACTATAAATAACAACCCTATTATCAATAATGAATACTTTGCTAATAAAGCAATATTATCCGCAGGATATATACCGAGTGATGGTGACATCTTGTTCAGTGCTGGGGATAGCATTATGCTAAATCAAAATTTTGAAACATCTTTGGGAGCACAATTCGAAATCGAAATCGAAGGTTGCAATTAAGTAAACTTATCAAATACCTTAATGAAAAATATTTTAGTTACTGGTGGAACAGGATATATAGGCAGTCACACATTGGTTGACCTTATTGAAAATGGATACAATCCAATATGTATAGACAATCAATCTAATTCTGACATTAAAGTATTAGATGCCGTTAATGAGATTACAGGAAAGGAGGTGCAAAATTTTTCAATAGACTTACGTAACGAATCAGAATTAAATCAGATTTTTGAATCAACTAATATTTATGGCGTGATCCATTTTGCGGCCTATAAAAGTGTCAACGAATCTGTTAGTGAACCATTAAAGTATTATGACAATAACATAGGCGGATTAATTACTTTATTAAAAGTGTTGCGATCTTATAAGGTTAATAATTTTATATTTTCATCTTCCTGTTCTGTCTATGGAAACACCAAAGACCTACCGGTTACAGAAGATACTATTTTTGCAGAAGCAGAATGCCCTTATGCGCGCACTAAGCAAATCGGGGAAAATATTTTGGCTGATTATTGTAGCGCCAATAAAAATTTTAATTGTGTATTGTTGCGTTATTTTAATCCTGCCGGTGCACACGATTCGGCACTTATCGGAGAATCCCCAATTAATACAGCAACTAATTTGGTGCCTGTAATCACAGAAACTGCATTTGGGAAAAGAGACGCTATGACGGTTTTTGGTACTGACTATGACACTCGTGACGGTAGCTGTATACGTGACTACATTCATGTAATGGACTTGGCACATGCCCATACTAAAGCCATCGCATTTTTAACAGAAAACACCTCAGAAAAAAATATTGAAGTATTCAATCTAGGAATAGGAAATGGCGTAACTGTATTAGAAGCCATCCACGCTTTCGAAAAAGTTTCCAATCAAAAACTAAACTATATATTGGGAGATCGTAGAGCTGGAGATGTTGTCGCCATCTACGCAGATACAGAGAAAGCAAGCAAGATATTAGGCTGGAAACCCACACGTAACATTGACGATATTATGAAAACCGCTTGGGATTGGGAAGTAGCTAGAAGTTGATATGCTTTTACTCTTTCCTATTTAATAAACTATAGATTAACCATGCTGGTAAAAATGCAACAATAGCTGGTATTATTGATTCAGCTTTTAACATTACTTCTCGATCTATTGATAGAACATAAAATTTAAATGCTGGAATAAATATCAATACAAATGTGATTATACTTAAACCTACAGCGAGTCTAGATTTTTTAGGAGCCATAAATCCTGCTATCGATGCAGATATTAAAAATATAGAAATTGTTAAGATTGAATTTAGTCCAAAAAAAGCAGCAATAAAACAGACAATAGCACTAAAGGCCATAATGGAATCTTTATGTTCTCTATTTGCACCAGTAGAATTACTTTCTGGCTCTCTACGATTACTTATTAC
>JAHDBF010000138.1 GCA_020630525.1 Saprospiraceae bacterium | reverse complement strand
CAAACCACAAACACTATGTTTGTGGTTTTTTTATTTCCATATTATACGTTATCATACAACAATTTCTACATGTTCCCTGCAGCTGTACATGATTTTCCATCAATCATAAAGTTTAAGTTTAGGGCATTACCTACTTTAAATATTGATCCTTCGTATGTGGCTTCTATGAGGTTTTGAACTGGAATTTCGATACTATTACCGACAAGAACACCTTTGATATCCTCTCTAACGTTCCATAAATTATAAATATTAATCTCAGTGTCGCTGATTTTTGAAATCTCCAATTCATATTCATCCATCAATCCATTACAATTTTCTTCGATAGACCAAATACCGGTAAATTCATCCACTGTTTTTGTAGCCCCATTACTGCACCCAAAAAAGATTACGGCAATAATAAGGGCACCTAAATAATTGGCAAATTGTTTATTATGAGTCTCCATAATCAATTTTGATTTATTGGTAAATGATAAGTATTCCTTTCCGAAAGATAAAAAGAAAATAGTTATGCAGCATTTACCATTAAAATCAAGACTTTAAGGATCATTTTAAAAAAAGAAAATAATTATCTTTAAATGAATCTCTACAATTTTAACAAGCTTTTAATAACTTTATAATTCGATCCTCAAACAACGAGGATTGGTCATCAAAATAAGATGTTATGGTATTCCTAGAATTCGAAAGACCTTTAGAAAAGCTTTATGAGCAATTGGAGAAATTTAAGCAAATTGAAGCAGAAGGAGACATTGATGTTTCTGATAAAATTAAAGAACTTGATAACAAAATAAAAAGTACCCAAAAAGAGATTTATTCTAACCTCACTGGCTGGCAAAAAGTCCAGCTATCAAGACATCCAGAAAGACCATATAGTCTCCATTATATAGAGCAAATGAGTAAAAAATTTGTGGAATTACATGGAGATAGATACTTTGGTGATGATAAAGCAATCGTAGGTGGAGTAGCAAGTATTGGTGGACAATCAGTAGTAATTATAGGGCATCAAAAAGGAGTCAATACAAAGATGCGACAATATCGAAACTTTGGAATGGCAAATCCAGAAGGCTATAGAAAGGCTTTGAGGTTAATGAAATTAGCGGAACGTTTTTCTTATCCAGTGGTATGCTTAATTGATACTCCTGGTGCATATCCTGGTTTAGAAGCGGAAGAAAGAGGACAAGCAGAAGCTATCGCCAGAAACTTGTTTGAAATGGCGCAATTACATGTTCCGATATTATGCTATATCATTGGCGAAGGTGCTTCTGGTGGTGCATTAGGTATAGGTTTAGGTGATAGAGTATATATGCTAGAAAACACGTGGTATTCTGTAATTTCTCCAGAATCATGTTCTTCAATATTATGGCACTCATGGGAATACAAAGAAGAGGCAGCAGAATCGCTAAAACTGACGGCAGAAGATATGCTAGGTTTTGGATTGATTGATGATATCATTAAGGAGCCATTGGGTGGTGCGCATACAGATCCAGAAAAAATGACAAAAACGCTAAAATCTCATATAAAAAAAGAGCTGATAGAATTAATGAAGTTATCGCCTGAAAAGCTAATTGATCAAAGGCTAAAAAAATATGCTAAAATGGGCAATTTCATACAAGAAAAAGTGGAAGGATAGATAGATGCAAGGTATTTCGGGAGTATTCTTGAAAAAAAAACTAAATGAATATTACTATTCTTCTAACGGGAAGAATGTTAATATCGGCGTAATAATTGATGAAACTAATCCGCTTATAACTAAAAGCATCAAATCTATCCAGAATCATAAAATCTTTCAAAATAACAGCACCAAGTTTCTCTCTTATAAATTTGAAGAAGTACCTTCTGATTTTGATTTTAGCTATACTTCAAAAAACTTAAACTGGTACAATTGGCCTAATTCTGAAATTGTAGATTTTTTTTTATCAAACAATTATCAGTACCTCATACCATTAATAGATAATTGGAAACCACATTTCCAATGCATATACAACTTAGCTAAAAGCCAAATTAAAACCATTCAGGCAGAACAGATTTCTGATCAATTGGATTGGAATCTTTCTATTAGAAATACAGACAAAAAACACATTACTTTCTTAAACGAAATTGAAAAATTTATACCCAGATGATAGATCTAATAAAAGGTACAGGAGTAGCATTGATAACTCCTTTTAACAAAGATAAAACGGTAGATTATACTGCTTATGGAAAAATAATTGAGCATGTTATAAGTGGTGGAGTCGACTTTCTTGTGCCTTTGGGATCAACTGGAGAAACAGCAACATTAAATGAGGAAGAATCTAGAAAAATATTAGACTTTGTTATCGATGTAAATAACGGGAGGTTGCCTATCGTAGCAGGAAATTTTGGCGGTAATAATACATTAGAACTGTGTCGTAAGATTGAAGATTATAACTTTTCAGGAATAGACGCAATACTTTCTTCTAGTCCTGCTTATGTAAAACCAAATCAAGAAGGAATATTCCAACATTATATTGAGATAGAAAAAGTAAGTAGTGTCCCTATTATAATTTACAATGTTCCTGGAAGAACAAAATCTAATATCGAATCTCAAACAACATTGAGATTGGCAAATTATTCCAAAAAGTTTATTGGAATCAAAGAAGCTACTGGTGACTTAATCCAAACAACTAGAATCCTAAAAAATCGGCCTAATAATTTTAGTGTATTATCCGGTGATGATGAGGTTACTCTTGCTATGATCGCTTCGGGAGGAGATGGGGTAATTTCTGTAATGGCAAATGCTTATCCAGCAATGTTTTCTAAAATGTCAAAAGCAGCTTTAAACAATGATTTGGAAAATGCCAGAAAACTAAATTTTGCTTGTTATGACTTACACAAGTGGTTATACATAGAAGGAAATCCAGTAGGTATCAAATCCGCAATGCAACACCTTGGATTTTGCAGTAATGAAGTACGTTTACCTTTACATACTATGAATAAAGAAAATGCACAAAAGCTAAAAGAATGCATGGACAATATTAACTCTATAGCACTTTAAATTAGGGGTTGCTAAATTCAATAGAGAAACAAACAAAGCAGATAAAATGCTGTTTTAATAGTATTACATTTGCTAAATAATTATTAATGAAAAATTCAGCAGTTACATTAGATAAAATCAAAGCTCCAATAAAAAATGAGCTTATAAAGTTTGAGGAACACTTCAAACAATCAATGAAGTCTAACGTAGCATTACTGGATAAAATCATGTACTATATCGTACAAAAAAAAGGAAAACAGATCAGACCTTTACTTGTTTTTCTTTGTGCGGGCTCTGCAAAAAGCATTACTCAAAGTACCTATATTGCCGCTTCATTAGTCGAGCTACTGCATACCGCAACTTTAGTACACGATGACGTTGTGGATGACTCTGCACAAAGAAGAGGATTCTTCTCTATTAATGCGCTTTGGAAAAATAAAATTGCAGTTTTGGTAGGTGACTACTTACTATCGAAAGGACTTTTGTTGGCTCTTGATCATGACGAGTTTAAATTATTAAAACTGCTTTCTACTGCAGTAAGAGAGATGAGTGAAGGCGAGTTATTACAAATGGAAAAAGCCAGAAAATTAGATATTGAAGAGCATGTATATTTTGATATAATTAGGCAGAAAACAGCATCATTAATTGGTACTTCTTGTGCTCTTGGCGCATCTTCTTCTGGAGTTTCTGAAGAAGTGGTAGAATCGTTCAGAAAATTCGGAGAACAACTTGGTATTGCTTTTCAAGTAAAAGATGATTTACTGGATTATAGTTCTGACTTTATCGGTAAACCAAAAGGTATTGATATCAAAGAAAAGAAAATGACATTGCCACTTATTTATGCATTGAGAAATACAGACGATCGAACACGACGTAAGTATATTAAATACATAAAAAACGACAGCACTAACCCTAAAAAAGTAAAGGAAATCATGAAATTTGTCCATGAAAGTGGAGGAATACAATATGCACAATCTAAGATGGAATCGTATAAAAATCAAGCATTAGAAACCTTGGGTTCATTCCCTAATAGCGAGACAAGGGATGCATTAGAATCATTGGTTCATTTTGTGACGGCAAGAAAGAAATAGCAAGAAAAAAGAATACTATGAAAAAAGTTGGACCTTGGAGATCAATTATTGGATGGGCAATGAGTTTGTTTTCTGTATTAGGAATTGTCTCTAGTGGAATGGCAAAATTAATGCAAGCAGAACCACTTGTAGAAAGCTTAAAAGCCATTAACTTAGACCATCATATCGTTACCATTGGTGTTATAGAATTAATCTGTGTTGCTTTATATCTAATACCAAAAACAAGTAAAATCGGATTTTATTTATTATGTAGTTATATCGGAGGGATTATCGCTGCGGAATGGGCAATGGGAAATACTCCCACGATCGGAATTGTGATTGGTATAATGACTTATGTCGGCACCATGCTACGTAGGCCAGAAATGTCTGGATTAGATATTTGACAAAATGTGACAATTCCACATAAAAATCTATCAGTCGCCAAATAAAAACCAATATTTTCACTAGATTGGAAACCATGAATTTTCAGTCAATCCATTTAAAGATTCTTAGGTCTTTTGGTCATACAACCAATCCTAAACATAATCTAAGAAGTTTTTCTTCTTGCTTGAATGAGATATTTGACATACAGTACTTTGGTTTTTACTCTAGGCATAATTATTCTTTTGAATTTACATTTCCCAACATAGAAGGTAAACAAATATTCCCATACCTAGTGGATGAAATGTTTGAACTTTCTAATACAAATAAACCAGTTTCATTATCAGAATTAAAAGAAAGTCTTAATCATGTTAATAGTAAAAAATATGAACTTTATTATCTATTATCATGCTTGAGAGGGTTTATAGTTTTAGGAACAAATACTGAAATTTCGGAAAAAATATTGGGCTTACTTAACGAAGCATCAACCAGACTTGGAATGTACTTGGACTCCATATTGTTGAAAGAATCATATTTAGGAACTTTAAACCTAAATATTGAAAAGAAAGCGGAACTTTCTAACAATAAATTTTCTTCGCCATTGGGGACAATGATTATAAATCAAGATTTTACAATAGATCATATAAATGCAATGGGTCTAGATATTCTTGGATACACTAAAGAAGAACTTCTACAAACTCCAGTAATGAATTTGCTCGTTCCATCTGAAAAAATTAGAATTGGAAATCTTTACAATGCACAAAATCTTGATGATTCTAAAAATTACACCAGCGTTTTTAAAGTAAACCACAAAAGCAAAAAAGAATTATACTGTGAAGGCATAGTCAGACAGTATCCGAATAATAGCGAGCATATTCAATATATCGCAACTTTTAAAGACGTCACCAAAAAATTTAGTGCCAATAAAAAACTCGAAGAAACCAAACGTTTCTATCTGTCTATATATGAAAACATGTTTGATGCAATCTTAGTATATAACTATGAAACAAACAAAATAATCGACTGTAATGAGTCCGCAACAAAACTACTAGGTACACCCAAAAATCAATTATTAGATGCAAGCCTATATGACATCAGTCCTGATTATTCTGCCTATTTGAAATCAATAAACCTACACGAACAAATAAATGTCCAAAAAGAAAAAGTAGGTTTAAATCAAAGTACACGATTTGATAGTGTTGTGTTGGATCATAATAAAGAAATTGTAGTAAATACCAATATTATCCCAACAGGAAGGAATAAATATGAAGCATTTCTAATCATGCATAATATTTCTGATAATGTAAAACAAGAAAAAATAATCTTAAGTCAATTATCAGATCTTAATGCAAAGAAAGAACAATTGGAAAAATATATAAACTCCAATCTGCAACTAGAAAATTTTGCCTATATCGCTTCTCATGATTTGAAAGCACCATTGCGATCCGTAAGTAGTTTTTCTAATTTGTTGAAATTAAGTTCTTACGACAAACTGGATGAAAAAGAAAAAAAATATTTAGACATTATTTCTGACAGTTCAGATAATATGCAATCGCTAATCGATGACTTGTTGCTGTTTTCTAAAGTAAATAATCAGAAAGCTAAAATAAAACATATTTCTTTTAAAAAAATTTTAGAAAGAGTATTGAGAGACTTAGAATTCTCTCTTAATGAAGTGGATGCAATTGTTAATGTTAAAAACATGCCAGACTCTATTTGGGGAGATAGATCAATGATGGCTCAGCTTTTCCAAAACCTGATCAGCAATGCAATTAAGTTTAGGAAAAAAAATATTCAGCTAGAAATAAATATTGATTTTATAGAGACAAGAGAATATTGGGAGTTTAAAATCTCTGATAACGGTATTGGTATACATCCAGATGATCACGAAGTAATATTTGCAATCTTCAAAAAATTGCATAGTAACGAAAAGTACGATGGCAATGGACTCGGACTCACAATTTGTCAAAAAATTATTGAAAAGCACAGCGGGGAAATAACTGTCGAGTCTAACCTAGGTGATGGAGTAACCATCAAATTCTCTATAAAGAAACCAGAATCTTTATTTTGGTAAAATTTATTTTAAGCCTTTATTTTCTATCAGCTCAGAGTTTAATCGAATTTTAATTGCTAATCCTATTGTCAAGAACTCCTAGTATTTCTTTTCATCCAACAACCAAATAGGAGTCTTTAAAGTTTATTTGATATAAGTTATATCTCCAGTTGCAATTTGTATCTCTGTTGAATTACCAATTTTATAATGCAAAAGCCAACTATACACACCTTGATTTAAATTTTTGGGATCCCAATTTATCCAATCATCATTTGATCGAAATACAACATTTCCCCATCTATCATAAATTAACATACTATAATAATCAAAGGTACAATTACTCTTTACAGAAAAGCTTTGATTATTGAAATTAAAAGAATGGTCCATAATTATATTAGGAGTGAATATTTGACAATCGCAATTTATATTTTTTATGTTTAGTACAATTTCATAGGTTAATCCACATTCATAAATTAATACCGAAGTTTTTTGAGTTTCAGTAAATATTCTAATTGAATCAGTACTTCCATCTGTCCAAAGAAACTCTCTGCCATAGCTAGATCCATCAAATACTAATGTTCCTTGACAATTTAAAAATGTATCAATTTCTATTTGGATAATTGAATTACATTGGGGTTCTAAAAAATTTTCTATATCTGCTATTGTAAGTGTTACTTCCTCCTTATATGCTTCAACATTTATTATTTCATACTCATCGATGATGTCTTCAATTATTAAATCAACTATATCAAGTTCTATTCCTTCTAAAGTATTGATACAATCTGATTGCATTGGATTGATAATTATAAGGTCTTTTTTTATATCCTCATCAATGCTGCCAGAAAGAAACAAATCTCCATTTATGTTCGAATCTAGATCTGGCCATTCGAGTAAGTTCAACTCATTATTGTCTATGATGCTGTTGGTTATAACTGAACCATTATCTGAATTTAATTCAGTATAGGTAAATTTTTTTAAATTGTCTGAATCACTACTTTCCCATATAAAACCAATATTATTATTAATCAGGATTGGTGCTGTGTTAAAACAACTTCCATTGCCTTTTCTGGCCCAAATTACTTTGCCATCAAAGTCCATCTTAAATATAATGATTTCGTTATGAGATTTTAAAATATGAATAAATCCATCATTTAGTGATAGTGGTCTTTTTTCTAAAAAAGCTTGAGCACTGTGATTAACAAAACGTTTAGCCCAAATAATATTTTGATTCTGATCGCAAGCAATCAAAACGTTATTATGTCTTCTTATTACTGTGCCATTATTCAAAACTCCAGATCCAAAGTTAATACCATTGTTACCTTTTTTGTAATTCAGTATGTTAGCATATAAAATATCTCCCGATTCATCGATACAAAAATGACCTCCACCATTTGTTGTCCCAGAGGAAGGACCCATTAAATGAAATTCCTTATCATGGACTGTAAGGTTTATAAAGTTTTCGAAGCTCTCTTTTTGATACCTGTAGGAAAAAATTATTTCTCCATCATAATTTAAATTAAGTAAAATTGGTGTTCGAGTTACGCTACTATTAAAATGGGTGACAAATAAAATTAATAAGGTCTTATTATGAATAATAGCTTCATATGATTTGAGGTCAAAGCTTGATGTAACTTTTTTAGTCCATATATGATTATTGCATTTATCATACTTTGAGATAATAATATTTGCATTGCTTTCATCTGTTGTAAAAATCGAGAAGATAGCTTCGTCGTCACCGACAATTTCATTCTCATATTTATTTGTAAGAATATTTTGATTTGAAGTTAAAAAAGAAGACGCTTGAGCTAACAATGAAATATTGTTAAATGAATTAATGAGTATTATGATTAGCAAAAAAAATCTCATATGATATTTATTGTTGTTTAAAGCCAAAGTAAGCTAATGGTAATTTATACAAATTATAACATTAATTGTCCCACATAAAACTTATAAAAACCGCTAACTCATCGTTAG
>JAHDBF010000008.1:25613-44218 GCA_020630525.1 Saprospiraceae bacterium | reverse complement strand
ATCCTCACCGCTCTCGCAATTTCTTATACACACGAATAGCAAACAATAAAACTCCAGTAAACAAAACCAATCCAATCAACCCATAAAGCAAACTGATATTATCTCGCACTACCACCAACATAATAATTGAGACCAAAAATAATGTCGGTACTTCATTCCATAATCTCAACTGTGTTGGACTATGTTTAAATATGCCACTTTTCTGCTGCTTATAAATAACATACAGTGATGCTTGATACAAATACAAGAGGAATACAAATCCCAACTTTAAGTGTAACCAACTTGGTATCCCATTATAGTTCAGCAATAACAATGTCCCAAAAATCAAAGTCAAAATTGCTGACGGTATGGTAATACCCATCAACAATCGTTGGATCATGATATTAAACTGAGCTTGTAAAACTTCCCTTTCTAACTGTGGCTTATCTAAAGCTTCTCTATTATACACATATAGCCTTGCCAAATAAAACATGCCACTAAACCAAGTAACTACAAAAATAATATGCAACGCTTTTATGTATAGAAAACTCATTTACTTAGCTGTATCCATGATTTTATTAAGTGCATCTACCCAGTCTGGTCGTGTATTAAGACAAGGCACCGTTGTGAAACTTTCTCCACCTGCTTCTAAAAATATCTCTTTCCCTTCTACATGGATTTCCTCCAATGTTTCCAAACAATCAGAAACAAAAGCTGGGCAACAGATCACCAAATTTTTAATTCCTTGCTCTGGTAACTCTTCTAACGTTTTGGCAGTATATGGTTGTAACCAAGGATCTCTTCCAAGTCTAGATTGAAAAGAAAACATCACTTTATCTTTAGGAAGATTAAGTTTTTCTGTTACCAGTTCTGTAGTTCTTTTTACTTGATGTCTATAACAAAAATCATGGGCTGTTGATTTTACATCACAGCAGTTTTCGCATTTTAAGCAATGCTCATTGGTTGGATCAGTTTTCTTTACATGCCTTTCTGGAATTCCATGATAACTAAACATGATTAGGTCATATGGTTTCTGAATGTGCGGCTTTATGCTCTCTGATAAGACTTCGATATAATGTTCGTTATTATAAAATGGAGGAACAATCTTTAGCATTTGTTCTTTTGATCTGGCACGCAACTCTTCTTTAATATGTTCCACAGCAGTTTCGTAACTACTCATTGCATAATGTGGATATAAAGGTGCCAATACTATCTCTTCAACATCTGGATTTTCTTTTTCGATTTCATCCATTGCCGTCTTTATACTTGGATTCCCATAGCGCATACAGAGGTATGACGAGATGTTCGATTTCTCTTGGATTAGACGATTTAGTTTTTTTGATATTATAATTAATGGAGAGCCTTTTTTTCGCCAGATGGTTTTATACGCTTTAGCGCTAGAAAATGAACGCAAAGGAGCTATTATACATCTCACCAATATAAAACGCAAAATATATGGTACATCGATTACTCTTTCATCCATTAGAAATACACTCAGATACTTCCTGACATCTTTTACTTTTGTAGAATCAGGAGAACCCAAATTCGCAAGTAAATATACTTTTTTAGCCATTTTTTAAAATTTAAAATTATCGATTGCCTCTAAGGTTTTATTCAAATCGTCATCCGTCAATGCATCACATAAAAACCAACTTTCATAAGCTGACGGAGGTAAGTATACGCCATTCTCTAATAAATGATGGAACAATCTGTTAAACAAATCAATATCAGAAGCAGCGGCACTATCGTAATCCACGATTTCATTTTCATTGAAGTGTAGGCTCATCATACTGCCAACCTGATTGATCTTATATGCAACACCTTTTTTATCTAATATAGAAGATATATTGTTTTTAAGATAAGAGCCTTTTTCTTCTAACCTTGTGTAGATTTCTGGATTATCATTTAATATCTTAAGTGTTGTAATACCAGCAGCAAGAGAAATAGGATTTCCACTCAAAGTACCAGCTTGATATACATTTCCGACAGGTGCTATATGATCCATGATTTCTTTTTTACCACCAAAAGCAGCCACTGGCATACCACCACCTATCACTTTACCATAAGTCACAAGATCAGCGTATACGCCATAACGTTCTTGTACTCCACCTTTTGCAACTCGGAATCCAGTCATTACTTCATCGAAAATTAAAACACAATTATATTGATCACAAAGTTTTCTTAATCCTTGTAGAAAACCTTCGCTCGGTGGAATACAACCCATGTTTCCAGCAACTGGTTCTATAATTATTGCAGCCAGTTCATCTTTGTTTGCTTCCATGATCTCCGCTACTCCAGCTAAATCATTATACTTAGCAATTAAGGTATCTTGCGCTGTGCCTTGAGTAACGCCAGGCACATTAGAAATTCCCAAAGTAGCTACTCCCGAACCAGCCTTTACTAAAAACGGATCTGCATGACCATGATAGTTTCCTTCAAATTTTATGAATTTACTTTTATTGGTATATCCTCGTGCCAACCTTAATGCTGTCATACACGCCTCCGTTCCACTACTTACAAATCTGATCAAATCTATATTGGGAATCATATCACAAACCAGCTTTGCAATATCGATCTCAATCTCTGTAGGTGTTCCATAACTGGTTGATAAATCTACTTGCTTGTGCATAGCAGCTATCACTTCTGTATGTGCATGACCTAGAATCATCGGTCCCCAGGAATTAATAAAATCAATATATTCTTTGCCAGTACAATCCACTAGTTTGGAGCCTTTTGCACTTTTCATAAATATCGGTGTTCCTCCTACACTTTTAAAAGCCCTTACTGGAGAGTTAACACCACCAGGAATAAAACCTTGTGCTTTTTCAAACAACATTTTATTACTCATTAAAAGATTTGCTTCTTGCATTGTATTATTGATTTAAGTATGCTGCGATTTTTTTACAAAAATAAGTTACGATTAAATCCGCACCTGCTCTTTTTATCGAAAGTGTGGTTTCTAACATCGCCTCTTCTTCATCTAGCCATCCTTTTTCTGCTGCTGCCATTATCATGGCATACTCTCCACTTACATGATATGCGCAGATCGGTACTTTTATACTATTTTTTGCTTCGCGAATAATATCCAAGTAAGATAATGCTGGTTTTACCATAATGATATCAGCTCCTTCTTCTATATCTAGATTGATCTCTTTTTGTGCTTCTATCCTATTGGCAGGATTCATCTGATATGTTTTCTTATCACCAAATGCAGGTGCAGAATCAAGTGCAAAACGAAACGGACCATAAAAACAAGAGGCATACTTTGCACTATAACTTAAGATTCCAACATGATGAAAATCATTTTCTTCCAACATGTTACGCATTGCCAGTATACGTCCATCCATCATATCACTAGGTGCGACAAAATCAGCACCTGCCTCTGCATGACTCAATGCCATCTTTGCCAATACTTCTACAGAGGGATCATTGACAATTTGTTCGTTTTCAACGATACCATCATGCCCCATTGATGAGTAAGGATCCAAAGCCACATCTGTCATAACACAGATTTCTGGGACTGCTTCCTTAATCGCACGAATAGACCGTTGCATCAGTCCATCGGCATTTAACGCTTCCGTTCCTACGTTGTCTTTTAAGTCTTCTTCGCATTGCGCAAACAACAAAACAGACTTAATCCCTAAGTCAAATATTTCTTTAACTTCCTTAATTGTAAGGTCAAGACTTCTCTTATAATAACCTGGGATTGCGTCTATGTGCTTTTCGATATTTTCTCCTTCGACTATAAATATGGGAGCGATAATATCAGATACACTAAGCTGTGTTTCTTCTACCATACTACGGATACTCGCCGAATGTCTTAATCTTCTAGGTCTGGATTTTTGTATCATGATACGTTAAGCCAATTTTTTGGATTTTTTAATACTTGAATGAGCTTGTCTTCTTCTGTTCCAACTTCTGGAATGTGATTGTATTCCCACCTCACTAAAGAAGGTAAACTCATTAATATTGATTCGATTCTGCCATTTGTTTTTAAACCAAATAGCGTTCCTCTATCGTGAATCAAGTTGAATTCTACATAACGACCTCTTCTTACTTCTTGCCAAAATTTTTGATCGTCATTATATTCTATAGTTTTTCTTTTTTCTACAATCGGCAAATAAGATGGTAAAAATGCTTTACCTTGACTAGTAACAAAGTTGTACCAAAACTGACCATCTTGATTTTCATTTGCCCTTAAGTAATCAAAGAATAATCCACCGACTCCTCTTGCTTCATTCCTATGTGCATTATGAAAATAATTGTCACAAGCAAGTTTAAATTTCTTATAAAAACTTGGATCAAATTGATCACAAACATTTTTCAGTGTACTATGAAAGTGGATTGGGTCTTCATCAAAAATATAATAAGGTGTCAAGTCTGAGCCACCACCAAACCACTGATCTACAACTTCATTATTTTCATCATAGAGTTCAAAATATCGGTAATTGGCATGCACAGTAGGAACCATCGGACTCAAAGGATGAATAACTAAGGAAAGTCCACAAGCGAAAAAATTGCCATATTCTACACCAAGCTTTTCGCGGATTACTGGAGACAATTCACCGTGAACCACAGAAGTATTTACACCGGCTTTTTCGAAAACAGTTCCGTTCTTAAGTATCCTGGTATCGCCTCCACCGCCTTCAGCTCTAACCCATTTATCTGAGATAAATTTAGCAGATCCATCAAGATTCTCGAGTTCCGAAGAAATCTCGTTTTGTAACTCTGTTATAAAATTGACAAATTGATCTTTGTATGAAATGATCATTTATACGAATAACTTTTTACGGTATCTACAAATGCTTTTGCATGATCTACGGGAATATTCGGTAGAATACCGTGACCTAAGTTTGCTACATATTTTTGAGTACCAAACTCATCAAGCATACTTATAGTTTCTTTCTTGAGTTCATCAATTGGCATCAATAATTTTATTGGATCAAAGTTACCTTGGATTACTTTTTTATCACCGACCAGTTGTTTTGCAATAGTAGGACTTATTCCCCAATCGACACCTATTGCACTACAAGAAGAATCTTTATAGTTGGCATACGCAAATGGGTTTCCTCTCAAGTAAATAATTACAGGTGCTAGTGGGCTTATCGCTTCTGTAATTCTATCAATATATTTTTGAGAATACTTAGCATAATCTTTTTGATTTAATAGACTTGCCCAACTATCAAAAATTTGAATGGCTTGTGCACCTGCTGCCACTTTGTTTTTTAAGTAACTGATAGTTACATCCGTTACCTTATCAAGCACACTTTCTGCCAATTCTGGATGCTGATAACAGAATGTTTTTGCTTTTGCAAAGTTCTTACTTCCTTTACCTTCTATCATATAACAGAACACTGTCCACGGTGCTCCTGCAAATCCAATTAATGGCACTCTACCATCCAATTTTTCTTGTGTGATCTTAATCGCATCATATACATGTTGTAGCCTCTCTGGTGCTTCGTCTGTATTTAGATTATCGACATCTTGTTTGTTTTCAATTGTCTTAGGAAAGAAAGGACCAACTTTATCTACCAATTGCACATCCATTCCCATTGCCTTTGGGATTACCAAAATATCAGAAAATAAAATCGCCGCATCTGGCTTTATAATGTCGATAGGTTGGATGGTGATCTCTGCAGCCAGTTCTGGAGTTTCTACTCTTGTAAAGAAGTCATACTTCCTACGTAGTTCCATATATTCAGGAAGATATCTGCCTGCTTGACGCATCATCCATACTGGTGGTCTATCTACTTTTTTTCCGTTTAGTACATCTAAGAATAGATGGTTTTGCTCTTTCATTTATTGTAATAATTTATAAGTACATCTATGAGGCTGGACTCTGTTGGAATCGCTGCCGCATGTACGTTTTTTAATCCAATGGATGTTGCATATTTTGCAGTTGTATTTCCTATGCAAAAGATTGGAACATCCTTTTTAATATTGTTGTTTACCAAAAATGATTTTAATTGTGATGGACTAAATAAGATTAATGCATCACACTCATTTTCTTGTTTAATGTTATTTTCCTTTTTATAAACTAATTTTATTTCAACATCAGTTTGCGCATTATCTAGATTACTTTCCAGCGTTCCTGTGCGCACTTCGGTGGTAAAATATATCAGTGATTTTTCTTTATTTTCAGTAATAATATTAGCCAACTTTTCACTGTTGATTGCAGAATGTGACACTTCAAATCCTCCTTTATCGATTATGTTTTTTGTCGCACCACTAATGGCATAAATTCTTCTTCTGTTAAATAATTCTTCTAATGCTATTCTAGATTTTGTCAAAGCAATAAACGCATGTTGACTCGTAAAAACAAATGCACTTTCTGGATTTATATCAGAAATAATATTTTTTAGATTTTCAATGTAACTGATATTGATAAAGTTATGTTCGCTAACAAAAAAATGATTTTTGTGCAGTATAGCTTTATTTTCTTCTTTTAAATATCTCGTGCTCAATACTTTTATGTTACCCAAGATTTTTAAATTATGTGAATGTAGCGATTATCTCTGCAGCACCATTTTCTAAAGCATGCTCGGCTGCCAATTTTCCTGCTTCTGTATTATCTGATTTATAAGATAAATTTAATTTGCAATTTTTAGTGCCATCTTCAGTTAGGATTATTCCTTTGAATAAAAGTTTATCATTTTCTACGTACGCATTTCCCCCAATTGGCAATGTACATCCACCATTCAATGTTTTTAAAAATAGTCTTTCTGCATTTACAGCAATTCTTGTTTTTTTATCTTCGAATACTTTACAAGCTTCTGTTAATTCTTTATCTTTTATTCGAGTTACCACTGCCAATGCACCTTGACCTGGTGCAGGAATCATCCAATCTAGTTTTCGGCAATTCTCTTGATTTATTTCTAATCTATCCAATCCTGTTTCAGCAAAAAGACAAGCATCTAAGTTTGCGTTTTTATTGAATTTATCAATCCTTGTATTTACATTACCTCTTATGTTTTCAACAGTATGCGATGGAAATCTATCTAGCCATTGTGCTTTTCTACGTAGGCTACTTGTTGCTATTGTAAAGTTTTCTTGTTCCTCAGGATTCTTATCTTTTAACATTAAAGTATCATAAATGGAACCTCTATTTGGTACAGAAGCCAGCTGTAATCCTTCTGGCAATGAAGTAGGCACATCCTTTAATGAATGCACAGCAATATCTATTCTGCCATCAAGAAGGGCGATGTCTAATTCTTTAGTAAATATCCCTACAATCCCTATTTCATAAAGTGGAGAGATGAGATTTTCTTCGCCAGAGCTTTCTATGAGCACCAGTTCTGATGCTATATTTTGTTGCGATAAGTAAGATTGAATTTTTTTGGCCTGCCAAAGTGCAAGATTACTACTCCTTGTACCAATTTTTATGCTTTGCTGCATGTCTCGCATTTATGATTTCTTTCTTTACATTCTTCATTATCAAGAAGACACTCAGGGTTTCCTTCTTGATTTAAGTAATCACTAAATACATTTTTATTGGTGCTTTCGCTTAATTTATTTTCTTTTATAAATCGCATGAATTTACTCATGCTTTTTTTAATGACAGTCTGGCGTTCTAGGTAAGATTTTGTTTTTAAGAAAGGGCAACTGTTGGTTGCTTTTTCTACCGTATCTTTCCATTCTTTAATGATATGAGATTTTTCATATAGTTTACTCCATTCTAAAAATTCGTGGAGATGTCTAGTCATTATTTGCTTGGCCTCAGGAATACATTGTTTCCGTTCTGACATTGAGTCATCAACTATCTGCGTAGCGTCTTCTATCGAAAAGTATTTTATATTTCCATATTGTTCTGCATTGAAGTCGAAGTATTCTGGTACAGATAAATCTATGATGATTTTTTCGCTACTTTGATCTATTGCTAAATCAGCTAAACTTAACTTATTACCTGGAACTGCTGATACGATTATCGTACTTTCATTTATACATTGCTTAAGATTCTCATATGGTTGAAAATCACAATTTATCGCATTAGCTAGAGCTTTTGCATTTTCCAATGTTCTATTACAAATACTCAATTTATTTTGTGGATAATAAGCGATAATATTTTTAGCAATAGTAGCTGCAAAATCTCCAGCACCAAGGACTAAAAAAGATTTTGATTCACTAAGATCAAGTTCTTTTAACAATTGAATTACTGCATATGAGATTGAAGTTGTTCCTTTTGTAAGGTTAGTTTCACTTCTGATTTCTTTTGCAGATTGGATACAGGAATTTGCCAATCTTTCCATATAGCCATTTAGCCTATTATGCGACTTAGCTTCTTTAAAAGATTGTTTAAATTGACCTAAAATTTCTACTTCTCCAACAAGATGTGAATTGAGTCCACATGACACTTGGAACATATGTTTAATGGCTTCTTCTCCTTTAATAAGATTAAGATCGCTAATCTGAACAGACAATTTATCAGCCAAAATTTTCTTTGCATCACACGCTTTACCAAAACCATATAACTCGATCCTATTACAGGTATTTACAAATACCAATGGATCAGAATTTGCATCTTCAGGATGTTGATATATGCTTTCAATTGATGGATTAACTCGAGATTTTATCTGATCCCAGTTATTCAATGTATGATTTACTCCTACAACAAATATATTATCCACCAAATTCATTAAATCCAATTAAAGTTTTGTCCAAATTTAATATTAGTATTAACGTCCCTAAAGCGAGCATAAATATAAAACATATTTAGATTGAGTCTAAATATGTTTGTTAGTTAAATCAAATATACGTCATATTGTGAATTTAACTAATATATTAATGCTATAAACTAACGTCAAATTGACTATAATGTATGAATCAAGACTTATACAAATTAAAACTCTTTCCTAATTGAAAAGACCTTTACCACAATGATAAAAGCCTTTTCAATAATTTTTATGAAATTAATATTTACATCAAAGTCTTAAAGAATTCGACAAAATTTGGAATGTCATAAACACCTTTATCTCCTTCGCCTTGGATTCTCAATGCAACACTATTTGCTGCTACTTCTTTTTCTCCTACTATCAATAAAAGCGGAATTTTCTTTAATTCGTTGTCTCTGATTTTCTTTCCTATCGTTTCCGATCTATCATCTATGAATCCTCTGATGTCATGCAATGCCAATTGTGCTTCCACGTCTCGACAGTAGTCATTAAATCGGTCAGAAACTGGAATTAACACAAATTGTTCTGGAGTCAACCACAATGGAAATTTTCCAGCGGTATGTTCTATTAAAATACTCATAAATCGCTCCATAGAACCGAATGGCGCACGGTGTATCATTACGGGTCTATGCCCTGCATTGTCAGAACCCGTGTATTCTAGTTCAAATCTTTCTGGTAGGTTATAATCTACTTGGATGGTGCCTAATTGCCAGCTTCTACCTAAGGCATCTTTGATCATAAAATCCAGTTTTGGGCCATAAAATGCAGCTTCACCATAAGCAGTAATGGTTTTAAAATCAACTTCTTTGGTTGCATCAATAATTGCAGCTTCTGCTGCATCCCAATTTTCAGCTGAGCCAATATATTTATCCGGATTATTTGGGTCTCTCAATGATATCTGTGCTGTATAATCATCGAATCCCATTTTTGCCAATACTGTCTTTGTCAAATCCAGCACATTTAAAAATTCATCTTTTAATTGATCTGTAGTACAGAAAATATGTGCATCATCTTGAGTAAAGCCACGTACTCTTGATAAACCATGTAGTTCGCCACTTTGCTCATATCTATATACTGTTCCAAATTCTGCAATTCTTAATGGTAACTCTTTATAAGACCTAGGTCTATTCGCAAATATTTCGCAGTGGTGCGGGCAATTCATTGGTTTTAATAAGAATTCTTCGTCCTCTCTCGGTGTTTGGATTGGTTGGAAACTGTCTTCGCCGTATTTTGCATAATGTCCTGAAGTAATGTATAGGTTTTTATGTCCAATATGTGGAGTTGCTACCATTTTGTAACCTCTCTTTTCTTGTTCTGCTTTTAAAAAGTTTTGTAATCTTTCTCTAATCTGAGTTCCTTTCGGTAACCAAATTGGTAATCCAGAACCTACTTTCTCAGAAAACATAAACAACTCCAGCTCTTTTCCTAGCTTTCTGTGGTCACGCTTCTTTGCTTCTTCTAGCATTACTAAATATTCCTTCAGCTCTTTTTGCTTTGGGAAAGTAATGCCATAAATACGCGTCATCTGCTTTCTTGTCTCATCACCTCGCCAGTACGCTCCTGCAAGACTCATCAACTTTATCGCCTTGATATTACTGGTATCTGCTAAGTGTGGCCCTCTACATAAATCGGTAAAATTACCTTGCGTATAGAATGTGATTGTCCCATCTTCTAGATCTTCTAGCAATTCTAATTTGTATTCGTCATTTTTTTCTTCGAAAAATGCGATTGCCTCTGCTTTAGACACTTCTTTTCTGACAAATTGGTTTTTTTCTCTTGCCAACTCTAGCATTTTAGCTTCGATCTTAGTAAGGTCATCAGGAGTTAAGGTTTTATCACCTGTATCAACATCGTAATAAAATCCATTATCAATAGCTGGACCAATACCAAATTTTGTTCCAGGCATAATTGCTTCTAGTGCTTCCGCTAATAAGTGTGCTGATGAGTGCCAAAATGTAGCTTTACCATCTTTATCTCTCCATGTATTTAAGGTTATGGTTACGTCTTCATTAATTGGTCTATTTGCATCCCAGGTTTCCCCATTGATGTTAGCGGATAACACATTTCTTGCTAATCCTTCGCTTATTGACATAGCAACATCCATTGCAGTTGCTCCTTTGTCAAATTGCTTAACTGTACCGTCAGGTAACGTAACATTTATCATAATTCTACATTTAAGCTGGTAAAATTACATGTATGATAAAACATATTATAACGATCTTACAGAATATAATTCTTTAGTCCTGAAATATCTTTTTGTCCTTATTTCATAACAATAGGTTAATTAAATCCGTTTGTCCTACGTAATTTTTATTTTTGCTGACCGATTGAGAAAATTTTCTCATTCCTTTTTACACATTTACATACAATAATATAACATAAAAGCTGATGGCGGATATTAACAAAACAGATGTTGAAGCAGTTGATTCTTTAGCAAAATCTTATAGAGATTTAAAATCTGAGATTGCAAAAGTGATCATTGGGCAAGAAAAAGTAGTAGAAACTGTAATTCAATCTTTATTTAGTAATGGTCATAGTCTGCTTGTAGGTGTACCTGGATTGGCAAAAACGCTTTTAATAAGTACTATTTCGCAAGTTCTTGACCTTGACTTTAAGCGGATTCAGTTTACACCTGATTTAATGCCGTCTGACATTACAGGTTCTGAAGTTCTCGGAGAAAACAGAAATTTCCAATTCAATAAAGGCCCTTTATTTTCTAATATTGTATTGGCGGATGAAATCAATAGAACACCGCCTAAGACGCAAGCTGCACTGCTTGAGGCGATGCAAGAAAAATCGGTAACTATAAGTGGTGTAAAACATGAATTACCAAAACCATTTTTTGTTTTAGCAACACAAAACCCTATAGAACAAGAAGGAACTTACCCGCTACCAGAAGCACAATTGGATAGATTTATGTTTAATATTCCATTGGATTATCCGAGCTATGAGGAAGAGGTGAATGTAGTAAAAGCAACGACAAGCTCTACTCAAGCAAAAGTAAATCATATTTTAACTGGGGATCAGATTATAAAATTCCAAGAATTGATTCGTAAAATTCCGATTGCTGACAATGTGTTAAACTATGCAGTTAGCCTAGCTTCTAAAACAAGACCAGGCACAAAAATGGCTACCGCTGAGGTAAATAATTATATTTCTTGGGGTGCAGGACCTAGGGCATCGCAATATTTGGTATTAGGAGCAAAAACACATGCCGCAGTTAATGGTAAATATTCTCCAGATATCGAAGATGTCCAAGCTATTGCCAATTATGTATTAAGACACAGAGTGGTAAGAAACTACAAGGCAGAAGCAGAAGGTATCAACGAAGAGCAAATTATTAATGGATTGATGTAAGAATATTTATCCTCTGCACATCATTTTAACCCAAGAATGCATCTATCTTAATGAAAACAGTTTTGAATGATTGTACCAATATTTGTAAAATCATCCTAAATTGTATTTAATTGATGAGTATGAACTACATTAAGATTGCATTTTATTCTTTATCCATATTATTTGTATTCAGTTGCAGATCGGTAAATCCGCAGTATGGACCAAAGCCACCAGCATTAGGTAAAATGAATGAAATAGTTGTCATCGCTGATGATGACCTATGGCAAGGAATGATCGGTGATACCTTTAAGTTTTATTTTGGTTCAGCATACCCTATCATGCCTACTCCCGAGCCTATATTCGACATTAGGCATTTTACTCCAGAGCAATTGACTCAAGAACCATTACGAAAAGAGTTGCGTACCTATGTAATCTTAGGAGATTTATCCAACAATCAATCTGCTACTTCAGCAATTATTGCCAATGATCTAGGTCAAGAAAAATATAAAGAAGCACTTAGCTCCAATACTTTTACCACTTCGGTAGGTAAAAATAAATGGGCAGAAGGACAGTTGGTCATTTACTTATTTGCCAATAACAAAGATGCCTTAGCAAAAGTCATCAGTGAAAGTTTTCCTGGGGTAGCAAAAAGGGTAAACCAACATGACAATGACCAATTAGGGGCAATGACTTATGCTGGTAGCACATATAAAAGCTTTTCAAATGATATTTTAGAGAAGTATGGTTTCCAATTAGGATTACCTGCTGCATACAAACTTGCTAAAAATGTTGATGATCTTAGTTGGTATCGAAAAGATGATAGAGAATACATCATTAATTTAGTTTTTGACACAAAAGAATATACATCTCAAAAACAATTATCAAAAGATAGTATCGTAGCATGGATCGGAGATTATGGACAAATGTTTGAGTTTACTGATCTAGGATCAAACATATATGTTGACGATGTAAATTTACCTTTGTTTGACTACAACAAAGAAATTGATGGCGCTTATTGTACCGAGATACGTGGAGTTTGGGCTATGGATAAGGATTTTAAAGGTGGACCTTTCTTTGCCTACAGTATATTAAATGAAGATTCTCAAAATGTCATTTACATTATGGCATATGTTTTTGCGCCTGGTAAAGACAAAAGAGACAAAATGCAACAATTGGAATACATTGTGAATAGCATTAAATTTTAGAAGACGTTAAAAAAGGCAATTATTTACCCTTCTTGTATTAACTTGGCAGGAAATAATATCACATTTTGCCTAGGTATTTACATAAATTTTACTTTTCTACTTTTTGCTTTCTAAGCATTTTCCCGCTAACAGCGCAGGTCAGTTCGCACTATTGGACACATCAATACGGTTCTAAAGGTCTGTTGATGAATGGAGCTGTTATAGCCTCACCAGAAGATGAAACTTCCATATTTTATAATCCTGGAGCCATGGGATTAGATGAAAATATTGGTTTTGCATTTTCGCTAGTTACTCCTACTTATGCGGATTTAAAAACCACTAATTTTTTAGGAAATGGAAAGGAATTGGTCGATACCGAATTAGGACTAGCGCCTGGTTTTTTGGCTGTAAGATTAAGGCCATTCAAGAATAAGAAATGGATACTAGGTATTGCAAGTTTTCGACGATTTAAAAAAGACATCAGGTTTACTAAACGTGCTGTAGAAAAGATTTCATTTAACAACAATGACCTGCTTAGGGCTGATATTAATTTTTCTCATAGCATAAAAGAAGATTGGTATGCACTGGCAATAGGTTATAGTTTTTCTAAGTCGTTTTCGGTAGGTTTTAGTCAATATTCTGTTTGGCGAACAGAAAGGTTTAAGTCTAATGCAATCAAAGAAATTGCACAGTCTAATAATCCTGAAGTCATCAACTATTCTTGGCGTTATAACTTTGACTACAACTTAAGTTTATCAAATGCACTCATAACAAAAATTGGCTTAGCATATAAAAATGAACACATACGCCTTGGGTTAACCTATACTTCTCCACTTTATCATATCTCTCAATCAAAAGTCAGATATGCTTTAGACGATCAAAGATATTCTGTGGGAACAGGACTATCGGTAAATGCAAATAGAGATGGTTCCCAATTGCGAGAATATAGAACAGCTCAGTCTATAGGTTTTGGGATTGAATATGCTTTTTACAATTGCCAAATTGCATTATCAACGGAATATTTCTATTCTGTAAATAGATTTGATTATTTCAACACTTCTGATGATGCTTTTGAAGGATTATCAGAAGAACCCAATATTGTTTCTACTAGTGTGGGTACTCAATTTCAACGAGTAATAAATGCAGCATTAGGATTTCAATACATATTTAATCGTAAAGTAACGTTGATTGGTGGATTAAGGTCAGATTTTAACCCAAATAGCGACCTCTTTATAAATGATTTAGGTCAATTCCTAAGTGCAACCCCTGATGTTTATCACGCGTCATTTGGTGCCTTGATGAAGAAAGAGAAAAATTTTATATCATTTGGAATTGACCTTGGAGTCGGTGTTGGAAAAAATGGAAATCAATTTATTGACCTAAACAATATAACACCCGAAAATCTATATACTTTTAGTGGAAATAACAATGTCAGAAATAGATTTTATTCAATCGGATTATTCTTTACCTATGATTTTATTTTTAGTGGTATCGGTAATTAAGCTTACTACCCTTTTACTCTTCCTGGATTATCGCTAATAAATTTTTTCCAGTTGACTTTCCCTCCAGATTGGAACAGAGGATTACTCATTTGATTGTACAAAGTCACTGCTGCGGCTAATCCATCAGTTGCATCTAAATAATGATCTTGGATATTAACATTCAACATTCTAGATAGAAGGTCAGCAACTTGTTCTTTGGTCGCATTTCCGTTTCCAGTAATAGATTGTTTTATTTTCTTAGGCGCAAATTCATAAATTTTTAATCCCATGGTAATAGCAGCTGCCATACATACACCTTGAGCTCTACCTAGCTTTAGCATCGACTGGACATTCTTACCATAAAAAGGTGCTTCTATTGCCATCTGCTTAGGCAAATAGGTTTCTATCACTTCTTGTAACTGCAGAAAAATTTCTTTTAACTTAGTGTGATGATCCTCATATTTTTTGAGATGCATTACATTAAGTTCTAGCAGTTTTATCTTCTGTCCATCAATCTCAATGACTGCATAACCAAGTATATTGGTTCCGGGATCAACACCTAATATCTTATATGGACGGTTCAAAAATTAGAATTTATATTCATTAACTTCAATACATATTCACACAAATAATGTGTAATGCAATGATAATGAATAATTTTACCTTTGAAGTTATTTAAATCAAAACAATCAAAAAGAGTAAGTACAAAATATTAGAATGGGTAATTAAGCTATTCATCTTAGGAGTGGTGGCATGGGCATTGTATAATCAGATTACAAATCAAAAAAGTGTTCAGGAAATCATAGAAGAATTTTATGCACAACTCACCTACAATAATATCGTTTTCCTAATAATAGCTATAGTTCTAATGCCCTTAAACTGGGTTTTAGAATCTGTAAAATGGCGCTTGCTGGTAAATAAGTTTCATAAAATCAGTATTAGCCAATCCGTAAAAGGAATTCTAATGGGTTTATCAACTGGAATTGCTTCTCCAAATAGAATCGGTGAGTTTGCCGGAAGGATTCTAGTAGTTCCTACTGAAAAAAATATGCTGTCAATAAAATCAAATATGTACAACAGCATAGCTCAAAGTATAGCAACGTATTCAATGGGTGTGTTGGGGCTATTTTTACTTATAAACAGATTAGAAATTTATGAAATAAACACCGATACTTTGTTTGTCATTTTCATTGCATTTGTAACAATAACTGTATTGGTATATTTCAACTTAACGAAGATACTTGGATTGCCGATTTTTAATCGAATAACAAATTTTTTGTCTAAGTGGGGAAAATTAGATCAATATACTTTTAGTAAAAAAGACATTTCCAAAGTGATCGGTCTATCATTTTTAAGATTACTTGTATATACTGGGCAATATGTCTTACTCTTGGTGTTTTTTGGTGCTCAGACAGAAGCATTTTATTTAGTTAGTGTTGTACTGGTCTTATTTACCATTCAAAGCATGATTCCTTTGCCACCAATACTTGGATTATTGGCTCGAGGTGAGCTAGGATTATTGCTTTTTACCCAATTTAATGTTAATGAAATTACAATTCTATCGAGTACATTTTTGCTTTGGATAATTAATTTATTGATACCATCGTTGATTGGAGTAGTCTTAATATTGAGAACTAGAATTAATGAATCAATAGGTTTAACATGAAAAAGATGCCATTTGCAATAATCATATTTATCTTTTTGGCTCATATTTCATATGGTCAAAATTATACTTCTAGCAAAGAAATGCCATGTGCTGCAACTGATCAAGTTTTTTCTTCTGGGGAAAGATTGGTGTATAAAATATTTTACAATTGGGGACTTTTGTGGATAAATGCTGGTGAAGTAGTATTCGAAGTAAATCAAATAGAAAATGATTTTCACCTTACTGCAACTGGAAAAACATACAAACGTTATGACAAATTTTTTAAAGTAAGAGACTACTACGAAAGTATTGTCGATGGAGAAACCTTATTGCCAAAATGGTTTAAACGAAGAGTAGAAGAAGGCAATTACATACGTTTTGATTCTATATTTTTTGACCAAGAAAATCATTTGGTAAAAGAATATTTTGGTAAAACACGCGAAACAGCAAAAGAACATAATTTTACTCTTGACCATTGTGTACATGATATGATGAGCATTATTTATTCACTCAGAAACATTGATGTAAGTACCTTAAATGACGGTGATCGTATCCCAATGGATATTTTTTTTGATAAAGAATTGTTCCAACTGAGTATGATATATGAAGATCAAATTGAAAAGAAAATAAAAGGATTAGGAAAGTGCAATGTAAAAATGTTTAGTCCTACACTTGTAACTGGAAATGTGTTTACTGAAGATGCAAAAATGAATATTTATGTAGGAGATGATAAAAACAAAATCCCTTTAATGATAGAATCTCCGGTAACTGTAGGATCTGTTAAAGCAATACTTTCCTCATATAACGGAGTCACGTATCCGATGGATGCAATACAATAGTTTTACTATGAAAAATAAATCAATTTTTATCCCAATTATAATCATTGCAATCCTAGCAGGTATCGTCGGCTGGATGCTTGGCAAGAAAAACAGTACTCCTGTAATAACTAGCACAGAAACAAGCTCAGGCATTGTCAATAAAATCGAAAAAGTATTTAAACTTGTGGCTTCAGAAGGTAACGTATCCGAAATATATGATTATAAAGATTATGACTATTACGACATTCCAATATTTAGAAAAAAGATGCTCGTAAGAGTTAATGCAAAAGTTCTAGTTGGTTACGATTTTGAAAAAGTAAAATTTAGCATTGACGAGATCAATAAAACAATAAGATTGGATTCTATGCAATCTCCAGAAATATTGGCCATAGATCATAATCTTGACTATTACGATATCCAAGAAGGAACTTTCAATTCTTTCACAGAAAAAGAAATGACCGAATTGGCAGAACGTGCAAAACAGTTTGCAGCAAAGACTGCAGAAGAAAGTCAACTTTATGCATCGGCCGAAGATCAAAAAGAAGAACTGCTTGAAATGATACAATTGGCTTCGACTGCTTTTGGTTGGAAATTTGAATATTCAGAAAATGTGTTATTGGATTAAGTTGATACCGTTTATCGTGTTAACTTAGCAGATCAAAATCCTAAAAACTTAATGAATAAAATCGAGAAAAACGCTAGATTTTTTCTTGGAAATTATATTGGAAATAACAAAATCCTTTTCCCAATAAATTATCATCGCAAACAATTTGCGGATAGGATTATTGCGCCAGAAATGGATATCTGTATTGAAGGGTTTCAGCGATCAGGAAATTCTTTTTTTGTAAGTATTTTTAAACGGTTCAATCACCACATTAAGGTTGCACATCATTTACATTCTTCTGTTCAACTTATTAAAGCTATTGAATACAATATTCCAGCAGTATTGCTTATCAGGGAACCACAAGATTCTTTAGCATCGTTAATTACTTGGGATGAGAAATTATCTATTGGTATTGCGATTAGCACCTATATTGATTTTTACGCGAGTATCCTTCCTTTTGTGGATAAATGTTATTTGGTAAACTTCAAAGCATTGATTAAAAGTCCGGACCATATTATCTCAGGAATCAATGAGAAATTCAACACTGATTTTAACTTGACAAATTTGGATCAAGCTCATTTAACATCTTTAATGAATGAAACCAACAAATTATTTGTACAGACAAATTCTCCATTTCCTAACGCGCTAAAATCTGAGAGAAATAAGGTTAACAAAGCACGTGTGATGGAACATCGGTCATTTAACAAAGCGAAAAAGGCTTATGAAAATATTTTAAACAGTTCTAGTCTTACTAAATAGAATGTATAAATTCTCTTAACGATTTATTTTCGCCAAGTTTCAATTTTTTCTTCAATCTGTATCGTGTCATTTGTAGACTTTTTAATTCGACATTCAGAATTTTTGCTACTTCGTAATTGTCTAAATTCAA